>CAZDVF010000200.1:0-5502 GCA_964508725.1 uncultured bacterium
GGTCCGGAAGACAGAACCTGACATTGTCAAAGAAGATCCGCCAAAAGAGAAAGAGGTGGAGGAGCCTCCCGAACCGCAGCCCGTGAAACAACCGGAAGCGCCGGCAGCAGATTCCTCCGCCGCCAGCGGAACCGGAGCGGTTGGCGCGCAGGTGACAGTGGAGACAGACAATTTCCCGTTCGCGTATTATCTGTCGCTGGTTCGGTATCGCATCCAGGAGAACTGGAGGCCGCCGATCCAATCCATGAACGAAACGGACCGCATGTCTGCGGTGGTGGGCTTCCGCATTCTGCGAAGTGGCGAGACGGTGGACATCCAGCTTGAAACATCTTCGAACCGATTCCTTTTCGATCAGGCGGCTGAACGGGCCATTCGGACCATGGGTAAACTTCCGTCTCTGCCGCAGGAATTCGGAGGAGACGATCTCACTGTTCATATTGAATTCGAGTCGATCTTGTGATGAAACCAAAGCAATGTTTCCTCAATATCCTATCCGCATGCCTGATGTGTCTCCTTGTGCAGAACAGTTGGGCCCAGGACGAAGTGCGGATGAAGGTGCAATCCGATGTGATGCGGCGCATCGTTCTGGCTGTTTCCACATTTTCATCAGACCGGCAGACGGATCTGGCGACCAATCTGAGACAGATGATCATCAACGATTTAACTTTGTCTGGATTCTTCCGTATCGTGGATTTGTCTCTGTATCAGGACCCGGCGTCCACCGGCGCATCTTCTGAATCCCTGAGCAGAGATCGGATCGGCGGCGCATCGGTCCGTCTCGATGGTGACCTGGTTTTACGCGGAAATGATGTCACCTTCAATGCCAAACTGGTGGAATTGGCGTCGGGATTAACGATTCTGCAAAAAACCTTCACCGGACGTTTTGAAACACTGCGTCCTCTGGCGCACCGAACAGCCGATGCAGTCACGGCTTATCTCGCGGGAGATGAGGGTATTGCCAGTACCCGTATTGTTTTTGTGAGGACAGAAGGTGACGCCAAAGAGATCAGCACTGTTGATTACGACGGATTTAACGCGCGGCAGCTCACACGCAGCGGTGTGTTGAATTTATCTCCGAGCTGGTCACCCGATGGCCGGAAGCTGGCTTTCACCAGTTACGAGAAGGGTAATCCCGATCTGGTCATTCTCGATTTGGAGTGCGGGCGCAAAATCCACTTTTCACAAGGCAGCGAACTGCACAGCGCCCCCGACTGGTCGCCGGATGGAAAGCGTATCGCCATGACCATGACACGTGACGGCAACGCCGATATCTATATTCTCGATATGGAACGTCAAACGTTACGCCGCCTGACGCACGGTTCAGCCATCGATGTGTCGCCATCGTGGTCGCCCAATGGTCGGGAGATTGCTTTTACATCAAACCGGAGCGGCCGACCCCAAATCTACATCATGGAAAGTGACGGGAGCAATGTCCGTCGTTTGACTTATGAGGGCGCATACAACGCGTCACCATCGTGGTCTCCGGTGGGTGACCGCATCGCCTATGTGTCGCGTATCGAGGGGCGATTTCAGATCTTTACCATCGATGTCAACGGAGAACGCCCCCGGCAACTGACCGACAGTTCAGGGAATAACGAAAATCCCACGTGGTCGCCCAACGGCATGTGGATCGCCCTGGCATCAAGCCGGTCCGGGAGATGGGATATCTATGTCATCCGTCGCGACGGTGCGGATCTGCGCCGCGTGACCACAACGGGTACCAATGTGGCGCCGAACTGGTCGCCGCGCCTGTCATACGAATAATGTCATCAATTCGACAAACCTATGCCGAAGGGAGGAACCACATGAGGAAATACTGGATCTTGTTCATCGTTCTTATCGCTGCTATGGCGATGTCGTGCGGCGGCTCCAAACAGACGGCTAACCTGGAAGCAATCGATGTGTCGGATTTGCTTCAGGCGCCTGACGAGAGAGAGGCTGCCCAGCCTGTTACGCCAGAGGCAACCAGACAGCAACAAACGCAACCTGCAACACGTCAGACGCCACGGGAGCCGCTGATTTTTAAGACGGTTTACTTCGAATTTGACAAGTCTGATCTGACCCGTGATTCGCGCCGTATCCTGGCAGCTCACGCCAACAAGCTGAAATCCAATCCCGATGTGAAACTGCTCATCGAAGGACATTGCGACGAGAGGGGCACTATTGAATACAATCTGGCCCTGGGCGAGCGGCGTGCCATAGCGGTGCGAGATTACCTGGTCAACTATGGCATCAGCCGGTCTCGGCTTTCCACCATTAGTTACGGCAAGGAACGGCCTGTTGATCCAGGTCATACCGAGGGAGCCTGGGCGAAGAACCGTCGGGCAGTCTTTCGGATTGTGAACCAGTGAGCGGTTGACTTGTTGGACTTCGTGACAGGCAAATGTTTTCGGATTATTGCGATCCGTTCTGAACTAGTCCATGATTACTATCTGCATTGACCGGAACACGTGTTTTTGCTAATGGAGAAAAGAAATGGATTTAAAGCATGTGACAGTGTGTGTAGCAGTGGTTTGCATGAGTATTCTTACAGGATGCGCCACGCGCAATGATGTCAAACGTCTTAATGACGACCTGTTGTATATCAGGGTTCATCTTGACGCCCTGCAGTCAGAAAACAGAAAGATGTTGGCCCTTCTTCAGAATCTCGATACGACCGTCGCCGATCTCGCCGATGAGAACGCACGTGCCAAGGCTGATCTGATCGCAGAGATGACGAGCCTGCGGGAGAGCAGTCAGTACCTTCAGGGGCTCCTGGATGATACGGGCGACCGGATGTCCAGATTACTTCACAAGGTGGAAGATCGCGGGACATCAAGTCGAACCATTGCTGATTCGGTAGCCGCAGACTTGCTGTCTCCAACTGGAGCAAGACCGGATGCAGTGCCTGGAGGCGATCTTGATGCCACTGAGCTCTACAACGCGGCCTATCTGGATCTCTCGCGCAGTGATTACGACCTGGCCCTTCGGGGATTCAGGGAGTATCTCAAGATTTTTCCGAACAGTGATTTTGCAGACAATTCACAGTACTGGATTGGGGAGATCTACTACGCCAAGGGTGAATATGAGCGGTCGTTCAATGAGTTCAAGAAAGTACCTGAAACCTATTCCAAAGGCGACAAGGCGGCGGCTTCACTTCTCAAAATGGGTTATTGTCTCATCCATCTGGACGACAAGCAGGCAGCGCGCCGGTATCTCAACGAGGTGATCAATAAATTTCCTAATTCACAGGAGTCGCGATTGGCCCAATCCCGGCTTGAAGAGCTGTCTCCAAGTCCATAAACCTGTGCTATCCGTCTTGAGGATTTATGAAGGGGTGTTTCCTGTCATCTGTCGTTTGATGTTTTTATGAGAAAGCATTCTGCAACAATCATCTGTCATTGCGGGATGCTTATTCATTTTATCTCAAGATTATGCTTCCATATCCGATAAGTATAAAAACGATCCTGGCGTTTAAAGATACATCTGGATTCTTGGTTTTACTTTAAAGAATGGTATTGAATGAAGATTGGTGGATATATTGTGGGTGATTATGTGGAAGAAATCAATCAAGAAGCAGAATTAAACCAACAAACCTATTCCTGGATATAATAGCTCTTGTTGTGATCCATCAGGTTGTATTTAATCAGGAAATTGCTGTTGTTTGCCAGGGTCAGTAAAACCCTCATTTCCTTCTGATCGTGTTCGATGTTGGATGCAATCACTTGAGATGTCACAAAGAGAGCTTCGGCTTGATGTCGCGATAGTTGTTTCATGGTATTCCTCTTTCCCGTATTTGTGTGTTCATAATATAAGACACTTGAACGCCAGAAAAGGTTTCACAAGTAGTAAATTTTTTTAAGATTTTCTGTGAAGATGTTGTTGTTTTGGGTGGGCATGTATTTAGCTTCCAACACCCGGTATTTGTTTTTATGACCAAGTCCCTGTTTTGTTCCCAATAAATATCAATCAGAAAAAACAGTAGAAGAACATTTGGCTGTATGGCGGCAATAAAAGGCTCGAATGGCCGTTTTCTCTTGTGAGGTATAAAGGATAAATCCAAACAATCTGTTTTCTGTTGTGTGTTTAAGATCAAACGATTTGCATGCGGAATAAAATGACTGAAAGGGAGGAAATCACGATGAAAACGAACTGGATGAAACAGATAGTTCCCCTGCTGTTGGTGGGTGGTTGTCTTGTGTTCGCACAAGATACTGTCATCACGCAGACAGATGATGTTGTCGATGGTCTTGATTTACAGGCAGTCGGCGCATTGTTCAAAGAATCGGAAGATCTCGCGGCGTTCGAGAAAGCGTTGAACGATCCTGACACTGGCGTCAATAATTTGGATTTGGATGAAAACGGAGACGTTGATTTCATCCGTGTGGTTGAGGAAGTGGCTGACGACACCCATCTGATCATCCTTCAGGTTCCCCTGAGAGAGGATGAATTTCAGGACGTGGCGACAATTGAGGTCGAGAGAGTGGACAGCGAAACGTATCACATGCAAGTCCGGGGCAATGAAGATCTCTACGGACCAGATTACTATGTTGCGCCGACAGTTGTCCATCTTCACACCTGGCCCATTATCACCCGAATTTATGGACCGGGTTACCGACCGTACAGATCCTTTTTTTACTGGGGATTCTATCCGCGATGGTGGCGTCCGTATCGTCCTGTTCATGGTCAGGTATACCATACACGCGTTGTCAAGTACAAGACCAAACCCCTTTTCGTTGTGACACGAAAATCGCGAATCACGACAGTTCATAAAGTTCACTACAGACCGCGTCATTCTGTTTTGGTCAAGAGACGTGTTGTTCGCCGTCCAGCTACGGCCAGGCCTGCACGGCGTCCTGTCCGGCGATAGAGATGATGTCATCCCTTACAGCGGCCGGATGATTCAGGCCGCCGCAAGGGATGCTGTCCGTTTTCCCATTCTCTTCACCCGTCAGCCTAACACTTCCAAATCCTCCTACAGCAGGAGAATGTGTTTTGACTCCACCTGTTTCGTTTGTATATTGTGTCAGCGCCGCCACTCTTTGGTCCACTGTGACAGGCGGTGTGACATCCCTGTCTGTGAGAATCCCATGAGCAAGGCCTTCACCAAAGAATCAGACTATACGGAAGAGGAACCGCGTCTTCATCCACCGGATCCGTTGCCGCCAGGTGTTATCAATTATATCACGCCCGATGGCGCTGCGGCCATGAAGGAAGAATTTCGTCATCTGGCAGAAGATGTGAAACCTGAACTTGTCCGCATTGTGTCGGACGCTGTGAAAGCAGATCGCACATCAGAAGAATCTGCCCATAGCGTGACCCAACAACTCCGCGAAGTCGAGCAGCGGATTGACTTTCTCTCTCATCGTATCTCAATGCATCGGATCATCGATCCTGCGACACAAGACCAAGACCGTGTCTATTTTGGAGCCCGTGTAACGGTGGTCGATAAGGCAGGTGAGGAAGAGACCTATCATATTGTCGGCGTCGATGAAAGCGGTCCAGATCAGGGGCGCATCAGTT
>CAZDVF010000201.1:0-5473 GCA_964508725.1 uncultured bacterium
AATCCACCGCTACGCGGTGAATTCAAAGCCACCCGCTTTGCGGGTGGTCGTTTACCGGTTGTGATATGGCGGGGATTTCATCCAAAAGTTCAGGGGGCTTTCTTCACTCTCCTGTTGATGAACCGGAGGACATTTCTTTCGCTTGCGGCCGGGATTGCCGACTCCAGACAAGCAGAATGAGGAGGATGGCCGCTCCGAAAAGCAAGCTGTTTTCCAACAGTTTCAAGAGACCGATGATTGATTCACCCTTGGCGAAAAAGCATCCGCAGCGGATGTCGAGTCCCCGGGCGCAGGCTTGTGCGACGAGAATCAGGAAAGAGGTCATGAGTCCCAGATTCACAAGCGCGGCCGGCGCAGTCCACAAACCGAAAATGAGGAGCAGTCCGGTTATTGCTTCGAGAAATGGAATCCATGCCGCAGCCCAGAAGGAGAGATCCTGTCCAAACACGCTGTAATTGGCGACCGTTTCGGCAAAGATCAGAGGGCGGCGGATCTTGTCCGCCGATGCCGCGACCAGAAGGATGCCGAATCCCACCCGCAAAATCAGTGTGACAACAGTCCTGCGGTTCCAGGTCACAGAGTCCCCCTCTCCACAGGATAGGTCTTGTCGAGCCACTCCACAAATCCGCCGCGCATGACCAGAACCGTACTGAATCCCTCCCGCGTGAGCTGCCGTGCAACCAGCCGCACTTTGTTTGAATTCCGTTCCAGGTCGTAGAGGATCAGCGTTTTGGCCTTATCTTCTACGGACATGGAGTTCTTGTCCTGAAACAGGTCATGAAAAGGCAGGCCCACGGCTCCTGGTATGTGGTCGAGGGTGAAACTGGTTCCGGGACGCGTGTCCACAAATTGCGCATCGCCCGCCAGGAAGAGACCGAATGACGAGTCCACGGACGTATACGTCCATCCGCGTGACTCTCCTGTTCCTGTCAGAGTAAGAGAGAGCAGGCGCCACGCGATCCCCTCGGGATGCATCTGGTTGACAACGACGCCCAGGATCAGGCTGATGACTGCGATGGCTGCGGCGCGGATGAGAATGTTCCGTAATTTACTCTTCGATTTGCACATAGACGGGCAGATGAATTTTCGGTTTGGCTTTTTGATCTGTTTCAATGTTGATGTACACGGTATGCTGGCCCGAACGGTAGGGTGCGACCTCCATCCGGATGTGTTGACGTCCACCCGGCGGCAGCGTGAGGGATGCCGGCTCAACGGAGATCATCCGGTCGTAGGAATAAATTTGTGTACATGTGATGGATTCTTCCGTCTCGTTCTGAATGGTCACAAATCCGACGACCACTGTATCCGGATTGACTTTCAGTCCGTGGAAGTAGAGATAGCGTGGATCCAGGGTCAGGATATCGATGACCTGCGCCTGGATCGTGAACTGCACGTCTTCAAGTTTCCGATCATTGAATTGAATCAGAATGGGTTTCCGAATTGTGCCAGTGACGTTATATGTCAACAGGGAGAATTCGATGTCGGCCGTGTCACCGGGAGCGATCCGCCTGTTTTTGACGTTTGCCGTGGTGCAGCCACAACTGGTGATGACGTTCCGGATGGTAACCTTGTCCGTCCCGTTATTCACAAAGCGGATGGATCCGTCGTGCACCAGACCGGCCTTGACCCGACCCATGTCGATGAGATTCGGCGTCAGCCAGCGAATCTCCTGCGCGCAGATGGCGCTCCATCCGGCCAGAGTGAAAAAGAGAATCCAGTCCAAAGATCGATGCATTCCGGTTTTACCTCGTCGTCCATCCGGCGACACGGTAGTTAAATTCATAGGCCAGCGCGCCGCTCCAGTCGTCTCCGTACACATCTTTGTAGCGTGTGCCGTCCACAGGACCCACGGATTTACCGTAGGTGTAGAACCAGTTGACGATGGGGCTGCCAGTGAAGCCCAGGCCGATCCAGACTTTACCCGGTGAGAGGACCGGTGGATTAGTGCCGAAGTCAAAATCGACCCAGTCGTATCCTGGTTTGACAGCGACCTGGTCCAGTGACAGAAAATCACTGGTCGCCAGAACGCGCCCCGGTTTGCCGTTATCATCCTCCATCAGGTCGATCCAGAGTTGACCGCCGCCGCCGAATTTGTGCAGGGCCAGTCCGACTTTCTGCAATCTCAGCGGCTTGTCCAAGACCACGATCTGGGCGTACTGGGTCATCCTGGTGGTGACGTATTCGGCGGTCTCAACCAGAAAATTCTTGCGCATTTCGAAATTCCCCTCGGCGTCCTCGCGGGCAGGACCGCGCGTGAAAGCGAAGTTTATGTTGCGCGGGTAGTCGAGATTCCCGAGAAGAACGGGTTTGTCCAGTTTTGTCTGTTTGATTTCGTCGTCCGACACGACCACAGGTGGCGGTGGGGGCGGAACGACCACAGGCTGAAAAACTGCTCGAACGTCCGGACAGAGCAGCATGTTCTGTGGGCCGTAAGCCTGTTTGGTGATGGTTAAATTGACCATGTCCTGGGGAAAGTCGGCCTCGATGACTTCCTGAAACCGCGGCTGGGCTTTAACGTGTTTGGCCTGCCGGAACCGGACCAGACCATCGTTGACGGTCTCTTCGTTGTCCAAACCAACTTCGACGCGGATAAAACGGTTCGAGACAAAGAGTTCTGTCTGCTGCGGATCGAAGGGCACCCAGCCCAGATCGGGGAAGTACACTTCGATCCACGAGTGACGACCCTGTCCCATCTTGAATGTGAATTCTTCGTTTCCCGATTTAACCGTGTAGGGCTGATTTAGCGTCACGCCGTTGACGATCCGCGCCGGAATACCCACAGCGCGCATGAGGGCAGCCGAGAGGTGAGAGTAGTTCTGGCAGTTCCCCTTTCCATTCTCAAACGAATAGAGGGCGTCATACTTGACGGGCGGCGTGACATAGCGCATGTTATCCACGATCCAGGTGAGGATGCGCTGCACCGCGTCGAATTGTGTGGTCACGTCACGGGTCAATTCACGCGCCTTGCCACTGATGCGTGTATCACTGCTCTGGACCTGGTCCGTTGCTTTCAGGTAGTCCCTGACATCCCCGGGGATCTCTTTTGGGGGAAATGGCGCTTCCGATGCGATGGACTGGAGTACAGTTCGATTACGGGCTGTGAACGCAATTGTCACATCCACTTCGCCCGACGGATTATTCCATTCGGCTTCGATGATCCGGTTGCCGCGCTTGTCCCGTTTCTCTTTCTGTTTGGATGGACGGGGTTCCGTGTTCATCCGAAAATTCTCGATCAGCTGATTGTAAGTAGGCGACGTAAAATTCTCCGGAACCACGAAACTCAGTTTGAGGGATTTTGTGTCGCCGGCCAGTGCTACACGCTGAGTGAGCCGGTAGTTAATGGTTGATTCTTGCCCGCCGTTGATCAGGTAATTTTCAGCCACGGCGATACTGATGAGCGTTGCTGTGATGAACAGAAATGCGAATCGTTTCATGCCGCCCTCCGAGACGAGATGAAAAATCCGATAAAACTGTTTCGCATGACATCCTTTCAAACGCGTACAATATCCGTCTTTTCCAAAATAACGGAATTATTTTCTGTCATGCGGGGATTTGGGAATATAAGAAAAATTATCGGGAAAGGCGAACTTTTTTCACCGCAGAGCCAGACGCAGTCCGCTGATGATGAGAACCATGCTCAGGATCATGACGGGTGTCAGCGGGTTTCCGAAAATCAGAAAGGCCAGAATTGCCACGGCGATCTGAACGAGACTGTATACGACGCTGGCTGTTTGGGTGGGACCAATATTCCGGATGCTCAGGTTGTAGAGAAGATAACCCAGCCCCGAGGCTCCCAGGCCCATATAAAGGATGGCCCAAAACGATGCTGCCGAGATGGATGCAATCTGTCCAGCCGCTCCCTCGGCCAAACCCAAAGGCAGGAGTGCGGCTGCGCCGAAGAGGGATGCGTAGAAGGTGATTGTCAATCCGCTGTAGCGTCCGCACAGGATTTTAACCAGAAGCGCGTAGACTGTCCAGCTCAGGACAGCCAGCAGCATGAAGGCGTCACCTGTGTTGATGGCCAGGGACGAAAGATTGCTCCAGCTTCCACGGGTCAGCAGGATCACCACGCCGAGAAAGGCCAGAGCGATTCCCGCGTAGTTGGACCTGCGCAGCCGTTCGCCGAGGATCAGGGCAGCGGCGGTGCCGGTGATGACAGGGCTCGATGCGTTGATGATGGCTGTGTTGGCGACTGCCGTGTGCCGGATGGCCAGAAGAAAAAAGACGTGGTATCCCACGATGCCCGACAGACCAAGGCCGATGAAACGGGGGATGTCCTGTTTTCTGATATGTAAAGCGGATTTTTGCCGGACGAGAAGCATGCAGAGAAAAACGAGAGCCGCGGCGTATCGCAAGAACGATGTGGTCAGAGGACCGAGATCCGACACGGTGAATTTGGCTGCGATGTAGCTGCCCGAAAAAAGCAGGCTAACAGCCACCGGAAGAAGGAGTGCTTTCGATTTCATCCGTTGTTTGCCAGCTTGTTCTGAACACTCCGGATTTTATCGTTTGTGGTCTGATCGCGGTCTGTGCGCGTGCCGATCCGTACATTTGTCGAAATCCGTGGCACGCCCAGGGCGTGGAGGCGCTGGTGACATGCTTTGATGGCCGCCACCACGTCGTCCCACTCTCCCTCAACATTTGTGCCATATCCGTGAAGGCGGGTTTTCAGTCCCATTTTTGAGAATACGGCCTCACACTCTGCGACATATTTGGACAGAGAGAGTCCCACACCAATGGGTACGATGCAGATGTCAGCGATGGCGCGCATGGAAATTCTCCTCCTGTCTTAGCGTATGCGTTCCTGCAGTCTTTTGAGTTTTACAGCGATCTTGAGACCATATTCCGGATCGGCGGCCCAGGTCCCGGCCAGATCCTGAACAGTGGGTGCGATGCCCCTTTTCACACGACTGAAACGCGGGTCCGCAATTTTGTGATGCAGGCGGCCGGTGCCGGCGTAGGCCTTGAGGTGCTGGATGTGCGCCCGCACGCCGACCTGCATATTCTTGAAATGTGCACCTGTAACGTTCCCGCCGGTCGCACCCAGGCCGCAAAAGTTGTTCTGCTGTACGCGAACCGATCCGCCGAATTTCAGGTAATTGGTCTCAAGACACATCTGGCAGAAGGCCACGTCGTGGTTGACACCCTCTGCCGCCGCTTCCCGGATGTAGGTCCGTGCCAGCGTGAGAACAGTGTTCCGATCGGCCTTTTTGTTTCGCTCCAGTAAAAAGGCGCTGAGATCTCCCGCGCCTGCGCGTCCCCGGCTCATGATGGGAATGGGCCGGCCGGATTTGCTGTAGTCCACGAAGCCCCTGGGCGTTACAGTGTCCCAACGCGTGGTGGAGCACGACATGAGCGTGAGAGTCAGAGCTGTCCCGATCCACGGCATGATATGGCGATTGAGGAGCGTGATAGGGTCGATGTTTGTCTGTGTCCGTCGGCGAGGATGAGGTCTGTTTTGCATGATTCCGTT
>CAZDVF010000202.1:0-5459 GCA_964508725.1 uncultured bacterium
TTCCTCTCTGGTTCCTCCAGGAGGTCTACGGCATCCGAAAGGACGTGCGGGTGGTATGCTTGGCGTTGCTGAACACGCCGTGGTACATCAAACAACTCCGGGATGAGGAACCGCGTATTCCTGTCCATCTCACCGATGATGAGATTGCCATGCTGGGTACGCATGGTCTCCTGGCAGCCACCAGTTTCGGACTGAACCAGATGGTCGATTCGGCGGGACAACAGTCTCTCCGTCAGGAAATCCACAGATTGAAAGAGCAGGGAAAACTGCCCGAGAATTATGATTTCCGGCGGCACGGATTTCCATTTCAGTGGTGGCGGCAGATTCCCCTGACTTTGACGAAAGATGATACTGCGTTTCAGATTCGGGTTCGTCCGGGCAGCGGGAACTACTTGCGCGTCCAGGATTATATGGTGCTGAAAATCGTAAACGAGTATCTGGAAACCCGACCGGTCTACTTCGCCATCACCGTGCCTGAAAGTAACCGGATTGGTTTTGATCCCAACTTGCGCATGGACGGTCTGGCTTTCCGCGTCTTGCCGGTTCCGTCCGGCGGTGTGAATTTTAACCGTCTTGAAACCTGTCTTCTCGAAACATTCCAATACCGCGGGCTGAATGATCCCTCCGTCTATTTCAATTGGGAGATCGTCCGGTTGTTGCAAAATTACCGGTCGTGTTTTCTCACGCTGGCACGGGCGTACGCATCCCAGAATCGAAACGAAGACGCCGGCCGCATCCTTCACGAGATGGATGCCCGTATTCCCGAAACTGTCATTCCCTACACAGACGAACTGGCCATGCTGCTGGTTGCCAACGCATACCGTATGGCTGGACTGAATCCTGAAATTGATCGGCGCGCACAGTACGTTGCGCCATGGCGCAGGCCGAACAGGGAAGAGCGGTTTCAAATCGCGAGCCATTACACCCGCACTTTTAATCGTCTTGACCTGGCCGAAAATATTCTGTTCCGTCTGCTTCAGGAGAATCCCGATGACGCAGACGCAAATGCCTGGTTGGCATATATCTATCGGACGTCCCGGCAGTTCACGAAGGGGATTCGTCATCTCGAGAAGTGGCTTGGCCGTCATCCCGGAGATACCGTGGTTCAGCAGGAGCTGGAGCAGTTTCGCAGGCTGGCGGCAGACAGCGTCCAAGCTGACACCGGACGGCCATGAGAAGGCGGGCTGCATGAACCGGACAGATCCGATAGTCACGGTGGTTATTCCCCATCTTGAGGGGGAAAAGATGCTCCGACGCTGTCTTGCGGCTGTTTTGCAGACAAGAGGTCCCGATTTTGAGATCCTCATCGTGGATGACGGATCCACAGACAGCAGTTGTGAGATGATCGACAAAGACTACCCCGATGTCCGTCTCGTCCGAAACAAGACCACTCTGGGATTCGCAGCGGCGTGCAATGCGGGAATCCGCGCATCGCAGGGACGATACGTCGCCCTGCTTAACGATGACGCTGTCGTCACGCCGGACTGGCTTGCGCCCCTTGTCCGCGCGCTCGAAAGCGATGGGTCAGTGGCTGCCGCTCAGCCAAAAATTCTCTCGCTTCAAAATCCAGACCGGTTCGATTACAGCGGCGGCGCAGGCGGCGAGATAGATCTCTTTGGATATCCTTTCGCACGGGGCCGGCTGTTCGAAACCATCGAAGAGGATGCGGGCCAGTACGACATCCAACGACCCTGCTTTTGGGCCTCGGGCGCGGCTGTGCTTTTTAAGCGTTCCGCGCTCGACCGGGTCGGTCTTTTTGAAGAGCGTTTTTTCGCCCACATGGAGGAGATCGATCTCTGCTGGCGGATGCACTGGGCGGGCTATCAGGTTCTTGCTGTCCCTGATGCTGTGGTGCGCCACCAGACAGCCGGAACGCTGGCGACGAGCAGCCTGCAGAAAATGACGCTCAACCACCGGAACAGCCTGCTGATGATCCTGAGGAACCACACGTTGTCCGCCTTACTGTTTATTTTCCCCCTGCGGCTCGTTTTTGAAGCGGCCACATTGGCATGGGCTCTGGTGAAGGGCCAGCCTGAACGGGCGCTGGCTGTTATCGCGGGTTTGGCTGGCGTGGTGCGAAACTGGACGTGTGTAACCACTGGCAGGAAGACTGTCCGCGCCATCAGCCAGGTTTCTGAAAGTATGCTCTTGCACTATATGTACCGGGGCAGCGCCGCTGTGGCTTACTACGCTCGCGGTGTTCGTCGGTCTGGCATCCTGACGCATTGAGCGATGCGATGGGCTGTCCTGATGTCCGTCCCGAAATAATTTTTTCGTTAATCGCCGGGCTGATAAAGCCCTGAGATGATATTAAACACGATGCAGAGGATCTGGTGTCCCGAACGGTTGTCATTCAAAGTCTTAAGGTGCTGGTGAGCGGATTGCTCATCGGCTTTTTGCTTCACCGCATCGGTTTCGATCAGGTTTGGGATCAGTTGAGTCGCATCCAATTGCCCTGGATTCTGGCGGCGTGGGCGTTGTTTTCAGCCAGTCATGTGATCGGCAGTGTCCAGTGGTGGCTCATCATGCGCAGTGAGGGCATTGTTATGCCGTGGCGGCAGGCGCTCTCGTTCTATTTTGTAGGACTTTTTTTCAACAATTTTCTCGTCAGCAGCATGGGCGGTGATTTGTTTCGCATGGTGGATGTCCGGCGCTATTCGTGCAATGGATCCGGCGCAGTCTCGACGGTTTTCCTCGATCGGTTCATGGGTCTGGGTGTTCTGACCGGACTGGGCGGCGCTGCCGCTATCTGGATGATGTTGCAAGGAGGTGTCGACCAGGATTTCCGTTTGCCGCTGATTCTGGTTCTGGGCTTCTGGGGATTGGCGCTGCTGTTCTGTTTCAGCAAGAGTTTCGCCCGGCCATTTGCCTGGCTCATCCGCCGGGTGATGCCACACGGGATCACAGCAAAGGCCAGGGATGTGTACCAGAAGATTCACAGTTTCGGACGTCGCCGAAAACTACTAGTGACAGTCATTGGTCTTTCCACTTGCATTCAAAGTGCGCGCATTTTGACACATTACCTGGTGGGCCGGGCTTTGGGCGTTACAATTTCACCGGCTCTCTTTTTTCTCATTATTCCGATTGTCGCCATCATGGCCAGCCTGCCAATTAGTCTGGGAGGTGTGGGTCTCAGGGAACAGTCGGGTGTGGTGCTATTTGGCAACGTGGGGATGCTTCCTCAAGTCGCTTTCTCCATGGAGTTTATCGCGTATCTGGTGACGATCGTGTCCAGTTTGCCCGGTGCGATGATTTTCATTTTACGAAAAAGGGTGGGGCCAGCCAACCAGATCAATATTGTCCCGCCGATCAATGGAGGAGATGCACAATGAAACCGTTTCGATCCTTTCTCGTTCTTACCCTGTCATGCCTGGCTGTCTCGTGCAGTTTTCAATCGCGCGATCGGTGGAATGAAGGCGTCATTGCGGTCATGGCCGACTCCACCGACTGGGTCGCTCTCGAGAGCGTTCTGAACACAACGTACGAGCGGGTCGTTCGAACGCCCCAGATTGAGAAGACCTACACACTTCGTTACGTCAAACCTGCTGAAATTGACAACTGGACGAACTATCGATATCTGATCTTGGCCGCCACGCTCGAATCCACGGGACGGGTGGGTAAAATTGTGCAGCGGGTGGTATCGGATCCCGAGGTTTATCAGTGGGTCCAGGATGGAAGAAACTATGTTTTTACCCAGAAAAACCAGTGGGCAAAAAACCAGCTCATGACAATCCTTGTATCCAAAGATCTGGCTACCCTTCGTGAGAAGATTGAGGCCAACAGTGAATTCCTCTATGCGATTTTCGATACCGATGTCCTATATCAGATAAAAAAGGATATGTACCTCCGACGGGAGCAGATTGACCTGGAGCAGCAGTTACTGACGACAGCCAACTGGACCGTTCGTCTGCAACACGATTATTTTATTGACGAGGAAGACCTGAACGAAGGTTTTGTCTCTTTCAGGCGGATGGTTCCCGAGCGCTGGTTTTTTGTTCACTGGATCGATGGCGGCGATACCACGCAGCTTGATCCTTACTGGGTGCTGGCTCAGCGGAATCGCATCGGAGGCAAGTATTACAGCGGCAGCCGTGTGTCCGATCAATATTTTTTCTCGACACGGTCTTCTTTTTTGGGACGCCCAGCTCAGGTTACAACGGGATTGTGGGAAAGCGACACCGATGCCGCCGGCGGTCCGTTCAAGAATTATACGTTTTATGATGAACTTACGAAACGGACATACATGATCGATTACGCCGTTTTTGCGCCGGGGAAAGACAAGATGTCCTACCTGCGGCGGCTTGATGTTATGGCTCGAACATTTCGAACGATTTTTGATCCGTCAGAGGAGGCAAAGGTCGAATGAATTCTCAATCCATAAAAACCGTGGCCGTGCTCATGGGCAGCACGTCTGATGAGCCGGTGATGCAGAAATGTCGGGCGTATCTGGATTATTTTGGCATCCCCTGTGAAATGCATGTCATGTCAGCTCACCGAAATCCGGACGCAGTCAACCGTTTCGCCCGGGAAGCTGAAGAAAAAGGTGTTGGCGTCATCATCGCCGGCGCCGGCATGGCGGCGCATCTGCCAGGCGTGATTGCGTCCCGAACCACGCTGCCAGTGATCGGCGTGCCGCTGGCTGGCTCCGCCCTGGGTGGTCAGGACGCCCTTTACTCCATCGTTCAGATGCCGGCGGGCATTCCTGTAGCCACGGTAGCTATCGGTTCAGCTGGCGCCAAGAATGCAGCTGTGTTGGCTGCTGAAATTCTGGCCCTGAACAATCCGGATATCCGAAACAGGTTACAGGCTTTCCGCGAAGCGGGAAGTAAATTGTAACTCATTCCAGGAGCGGATATGGCCCGGCGCATCCTCATTATCATCCCGACCTACAACGAGCGGGACAATATCGACAAACTCATCCCACAAGTGCTTGAGCAGAATCCCTCCATTGATCTGCTGGTTGTGGATGATAACTCTCCGGACGGCACGGCATCGGCTGTCCGTCAATGGATGGACAAGACCTCCCGTGTGCATCTCATCGAACGGCCTGCCAAGTTGGGATTGGGAACGGCCTATGTTGCGGGTTTTCGTTACGCACTCGAAGCCGGATACGATCTCATCTTCGAAATGGATGCCGATTTCTCCCACGATCCGGCGATGATTCCCAAGTTCCTCAAAACAGCAGAATCCCACGATCTGGTGATCGGCTCGCGCTATATCAGCGGCGTCAATGTGGTGAACTGGCCTATATCACGTTTGCTGCTGTCATGGTTCGCCAATCTCTACACCCGGATTGTGACAGGTCTTCCACTGCACGATTCCACTGCCGGATTCAAGTGTTTTCGCAGGGATGTTCTTGAAGCTGTCAATCTTGACCATGTCCATTCCGACGGCTATGCTTTTCAGATTGAGCTGAAATTCAAAACACCACCCGAATGGGCCGAAGGTATTGCCAATGC
>CAZDVF010000203.1:0-5432 GCA_964508725.1 uncultured bacterium
GCCTTATCTTGCACTTTACCCACTCGGCGCGGCAGTTTTGGTCTGGCCTTTCAGACATTCGGGTATCAATTGTACAGGGAAAACACGCTGTCACTGGGATGGTCAAACCAGTATGGCGAGACCATCCGATTCGGCATTCTCACCCGATTCGTACAGCTTGCCATTCCGGGATACGGGACCCAAACAACCCTGGCCTTCGATGCAGGATGTCTGATCCGTTTATCACCGACACTGACATGGGGCGTGGCCGGACTCAATCTCAATCGGACCCGTATGGGTCAGGCCAATAATCCGCTGCCCCAGGTCATTAGGATGGGTGTCGCTTTCGTTGGTGTAAAGGACCTGATCTTGTCTGTTGAGATGGACAAGGATACCCGATTTCCGCTGGAGCTCAAAGGTGGTTTGGAATGGCGCAGCCTCAAATCCCTCTTGCTGCGCTGCGGATTTGGACGCGATCCCTCTCTGTTTTCTGCTGGCATCGGATTGGTTTGGAAACAGGTCCGATGTGACATCGCTGTAACGGTCCATCCTGTTCTGGGAACCACGCACCAGGGTTCTTTAACCGTTGGACTAAACAGGCCGGCTGGAACAGAGCAACCGATCCGTAAGTGAGGCCACATTGAGACGGGGCGGAACACATGGCTTCTCACGTTTCTGGATCGTATTTTTTTGGATCTGGACAACGGTATTGTTCGGCCAGACCGCGACAGAAGAATCTCTGCTGGAAGGTCTTGAAGACAAGGCTGCAAGCGAAATGATGGAAGTTCTGGAACTCCTGCGTCAGCATCCTGTGGATCTGAACACCGCCACATCAAGCCAACTCGGCATAGTGCCTATACTATCGTCTTCACTGGCCCGGCAGATTTTGAGGGAACGTGAGAAAGGCGGCCTTTTCCAGTCGTGGGACGATGTCCTGAAACGGCTCGATCTCGAACCTGATTTGGCGGAATATCTGGCGCCGTATGTGACCATTGTGAAGGAAAAATATTGGCATGCAGCTGATGTGCGTAGCCGGTGGCGCCTACAACAAACCCTGCCCGACACGAAAGGATTCACATCGAATACCTATGCCGGTTCAAGCTGGAAATTGTTCCAGAAGTTGATTTGGACACAGGGAAAAAATTGGCGCAGCAGCCTGCTCACCGAGAAAGATCCTGGTGAAGCCTCTTGGCATGATCACATTACGGGCTTTATTGAATCCCGTTTTCTCTCAGGAAACGCCCGCGTGGTGGCCGGCAGTTATCGGGCCGAAATGGGACAGGGTCTTGTCTTGTGGGGGCCGTATGGACTGGGCAAGGGCGCTGAACTGGCGGCACCGGTGCAGAAGAGATCACGAGGCGCTGTCGGATATGCATCGGCCGGTGAGAGCGGGAACCTGTTCGGTTGCGCAGCCGAACTGAAAACAGGCGCATTTCAATTCACCCTGCTGGCATCACGTGTGAGACAAGATGCACACGTTCGAGACGATGGCACCGTCTCATCACTGTATGAATCCGGGTTACACCGCACACCGAACGAAATAGAGAAACGGAACCGAATGGCCGAATCGCTCTGGGGCGGCCGCATTGCGCGGGTGACTGAGCATCTCACCATTGGAGTAACTGCCTGGTGGAATGAAACAAGCCGTATCATTGATTCCGATGCCACCGCTGAAGACGCCTTTCTCTATCGCGGAGACCGGCAGCACGTCGCAGGTCTGGACTGGAACTTCTCGATTACGGGATTGAATGTATTTGGAGAGGCGGCCCGCACCCGGTCCGGCGCATGCGCCTGGATCTCAAGCGCTATCATGGACCTGAACCGCATCGCACTGGTCGTGTCAATCCGCCGCTTTGATGCTGACTTTCATAATCCCCACAGTCACAGCTTCGGATCAACTGCAGTCAGGAGTGAAGAAGGAGCCTACATCGGATTGAAGGCCAAAATCTGCGCTGCCACAACACTTCGATTCTTCTGGGATCTGGCACGTATCCCCTGGCGTTCTTGCCACATTGCATCACCTAAAATCAAGGATGATCTGTTCCTGCAAATCGACCAGAAAGTGACACATGCTCTGACACTGCTTGTACGACTCCGCATCCGCAGGAATGCGGAGTCCGTTATCGCAGATACGCCTTGGGGTATCGCCTATCCACATCTTGCGCAAACTACAAACCGACAGATTCGGTTTCAACTCACATTCAGGCCAACACCAAGAATCCAGCTACGAAACCGGATTGAGACCGTGCTCTTCAATGAACCATCCATCACAGGCCAACTCGACCGTACGGCACAAAATAATACAGGTCTCTGGCTATGCCAGGATATCAATTGGCGTCCCCATCCCAGTTTGACTGTGAGGGGACGGTGGGGACACTTTGACGCCATGACATACAACGCACGGATCTATGCCTTCGAATCGGATCTGCCGGGCGTCCTCACCATCCGCCCATTCTACGGCAGAGGAATCCGTTGGTACCTGATTTTCCGCTGGCATCCAACGCAAGCTATCCATCTAACTGCTAAGATGGGACAAATTTCCCACGAAAACGTTGATAGCTGGGGTAGCGGGTATGACCAGCGAATCGGAGACACACAAACAGACATCGGACTGGGACTTGATATCCGATTTTGAAACGAATGATCTCTCCGCAATCAACGGAGTATCAAACCAAAAATTGACCACTTCACTGGACTGGGAATCCAAACCTTGCCCGCTGAAGACGGGATTGATTCACATGCCACTGTAGAATGGAAGATCAGTAAACGATCCATCGCCAGAGGCGGTGGCTTTAAGACTCCTGGCGGAGCCGGGGGGCTAAAAGTAGGCAGGTATCTGCCGTCCGGTTTAGGATCGAGAACCACTAGCTGATCTAGTGGTTTGAAGATCAATCAATCTATCTCCGATCAATAAGAAGCGGTGAATCTAATCTTGACTTGCCTGAAATGGGATTCAACCCTGTCACATGAAAAAAGATTGTTTCTTTTTCAGTTGATTTTATTATTTTGAATGATTAAATTTATTTACTTTACATTTACTCTGATGCTCTGTTTTCAGTCAAGACATCCAGTTCTAAATTCAGTAAACGACCACCCGCAAAGCGGGTGGCTTTGAATCCACCGCTACGCGGTGAATTCAAAGTAGGCACGTCAGTGCTGACCAGTTTAGGATCGAGAACCACTGGCAGAGCCAGTGGTTTGAAGATCAATCAAACTTGTCATCAAATGAATCATACATTCCATGAACAATCCAAGGAGATGCGTGCATGGGAAGAAGCAAGAGCAAGCAAACACGTCGTAAAATTCAACTTCGTCGTAAACGGAAAGCCCGTCTAAAAAGACAGAAAGTACAACGCCCGAAGGTGAAAGCGAAACCGGTCAAAACGAAACAAACCAAAACAGCTAAAACAGCTGCAACAGCCACAACAGTCAAGACAACCAAAGTAACCAAAGCATCACCAAAAAAAGCAGAACCGAAAACCACTGTCCCGGAAAAACCGGCCGACAAGCCTAAAAAGAAACCAAAAGCAAGTCCGCCCAAGAAGAAAACAAAAAAAACGGGTGAACCAAAGAAAGAAAAGAAATCAAAAAGCAATGAAAAACCAGAGGAAGAAAAAAAAGATACGTAAACTCATTTTCATCTCTGCAATAACCGCCCTCCTTTTCTCTTTTTGTGGAGAGGAAGAGAAAGTCAGTCCCCTGCTGGTTCATCCCGGATTCCGCACGAAACTGCTGTTCGAAGACCATTTCAACGGCAGCCTTGACTCTTGGTTCTCCGAAGGAACAGGAGAAGCCACTACAACGGAAGACGGCTGGCTGTGTCTGTCAGCCTATCCAAACAGTGACGGAATGGCCATCTGGCTCAAACAAAATCTGGACAATAACTTCCAGATCGAATACAGAATAGAGATATCGGAATCGTCTGTGTTGAATAGAGCCATGATCTGCGCTCACGGACTGAATGGCGAAGACATTCTCTCGGATCTATCTCGGCATTCAGGTGACCCGGATGCATATACCAACGGCCAGATTCGGAGTTACGACTTTTCTTACCACTGCATCTCACCCTCCGGGATCCCATTTCAGGAGAGTCTTCTCAGAAAGAATCCGGGAGGAATACTACTCTCACGAGCGAAAAATGATCCTTGTCTTCACGAACGAACATACTTCATCAACATCACGAAACTGGGTAATCGGATACAGTTTTTTGTTGACGGTAACCCAGTCCACGATATCCGTGACAAAGGCGGTTTTAGCCCCCCATATGCAAAGGGTAAATTCGGCTTCTGGATCGGAAGCACGCGCGACACATCCATCACTTCCATCGATTACATCCGAATATTTGAGCTGATCCCAGAATAATCTTGCAGCACACAATCCAATCGATCGACTGATCTCTCAATCGAGATCGCCGACGGACACCAAACAAACAGCTAAAACAGTCAAGCAATATTTATCGTGAAACAAAACAAGGAGTTCCGCATGATCACCATCAAACCCTTCCGCGGGCTGAGACCCACGCCAGAAAAAGTCAGGGAGGTTGCATCTCCACCGTATGATGTCCTCAATTCGGACGAAGCCAGAGAAAAGGTGAAGGACAATCCCAATTCCTTTCTCCACGTAGTCAAACCCGAAATCGATCTGCCTCCTTCCATCGACCTGCACGATCCCCGGGTATACGCCAAGGGCGGCGAAAACCTTCGCCGACTCATTGATCAGCATATTATGATACAAGATAAAACTCCCTGTTTTTACATCTACAAACTACGTATGGGAGAACACGTGCAGATCGGCCTGGTGGCTGTAGCATCAGTCGAAGATTATATCGAGAGCCGGATCAAGAAACACGAAAACACCCGTGTAGACAAGGAAAACGACCGCATGATCCACATTGACAGCCTGAATGCCCAGGCAGGACCGGTCTTTTTAACTTATCGCGCGAGCAAGAACATTGATGCGCTAATCTCCACTGCGATGGGGAAAACCCCTGTTTATGACTTTGTCGGTGATTACGATGTCCAGCACACATTTTACGTCGTTGATGACAAGACATTGATTAAACGTATTGCAGAAGCTTTCAGTCAACTGGACGCACTCTATGTGGCTGATGGACATCACCGTTCGGCAGCCGGGACGCGAGTGGGGCTTGACCGCAAGGAGAAAAATCCCAATCATACAGGAAATGAGGAGTATAACTACTTCCTGTCTGTCATCTTTCCCGACAATCAGATGCAAATTCTTGACTACAACCGGGTTGTCAAGGATCTGAACGGCCTGTCGAAAGACGATTTCAAGGTGAACGTTGCAGAGCAGTTTGATATTGAACCCTACTCTCCCGGTCCCTGCGAAGCACAATCATTCAAGCCGAAAGACATTCACACATTCGGCATGTATCTGGATGGACAATGGTACAAGTTGACGGCTAAAACAGGATCATTTGATGCGGCCGATCC
>CAZDVF010000204.1:0-5374 GCA_964508725.1 uncultured bacterium
CCTGCAATTGGTGTTGTCCGGTCACCCAAAGCCGGAGAAATGATGCAGGCCGAGATTCTGAATTCTGACATGATAGGCCGTGCTGTCAAAAGGGTGAAACGGGAAAAGAAAGCGGGATTAACGCACGATAAACCCGGTTTGCTCGGATTGATGGAGCCCACCCAGATATATATCACCTC
Source organism: uncultured bacterium (assembly GCA_964508725.1). Lineage (GTDB taxonomy): Bacteria > Zhuqueibacterota > QNDG01 > QNDG01 > DSAB01 > CAZDVF01. The sequence continues at coordinate 180 of CAZDVF010000204.1, forward strand.
GAAGGCAGATCCCTCCCTGGACAAAAAAAGAACACCTTTCGGATCTGTTCTTGTCGGGATGGACGTTCTGAACGCGATGGCGCCGGGCGATTCGGTGAAGAGTATCCGTATCAACCGGATTGGCCAGGCAGCGCGGGAGTGGGGAATAGAGAAGTAATTTTTTAGTCTTTGGTAGGGGCTGTATCAGAAGCCGTTCCCTACGGTTTTAATCCGGTTTGGGACGTCCAGGGGCGGGATGTCTCGGCAAAATCATGGTGCCATCCGATTGCGGAGGCGGTTTGCCGCCGTCCATCATTGACAGGCGATTCGTGAATCGCTCCTACCTCATCTGTTCCAACCGCTTTTTCACCCGATAGAAATTCTCATAAAAATTGAATGTATTGTAATGTCTCTGATCGCGCGCCATCTTGTACGCCCGGTCGTAAAACGTCAGCGCGGTTTCGATGTCTCCCTTTTTTTCGTAGGCCTCGCCGAGACTGTCGTAGACATTGGGTGAATCGGCATAGAGTGTGACGTTATGCTCGAACAGAGTAATGGCTTTTTCAAAATCTTTCCGTTCGAGAGCGCGATATCCTGCACGGTTCAATGCACTCTCTGGTATCGGCACAGGGAATCCGTATCGCTCAGACACGTCCTGATAGTGGCTGCGGATTTCTTCCAGTGACCTGTCCGTAAATTTTTCAGGGAAACGCCAGTCGGCGAACACGGCCTGAAGTCCATCATAGAGTGTGATGGGCACAACGGTTTCGTGTGACTCCTCCTTGTGTTGCGTGAATGTCCATTCCAGCCCCTCGATCTTTTTGGATTTCAGGATGTCGGTGAATGTTCTGATGCGCTCCTTGTATCCGTATTCGTCACCCATGGTCATGTAGAGGATTTTATCCAGCGACATTCCTTTTGTGATGTGCTCATCGGCATATCGGATCAGATATCCGTTGTCGTAACCAAGGAAAGGGCTGGGTGTGATGGTTCCGAAAAACATGTCAGGATGGGTGATGAGGGTGTAGATGGCCAGCATGCCGCAGAGGGAGTGGCCCATGACCACCCGGCACGGGTAGGTCCGATATTGGCTCTCCACAAATGGAAAGCACTCCTCCCGCAGGAATCGGAGGAAATTCTCCGCGCCGCCGCTGCCTGGCTCGTCAGGGATCACATTGGGCGAGGTGTCCTGAAACCGGTCCGGGTGAAACAGGCAAACGACAATCATGGGCGGGATGCGCCGATGCAGGGCCAGGTATTCGGCCGTGCCGATGGCGTGATGGAGGTGCCATTCGGCATCCATCACGTAGAGCACAGGGTAGAGTGCGTCCGACTGGCCGTAACCTGTGGGTGTGTGGACCACGATGATTCTGTCCTCATTGGTGATGTGAGAACGGAGGACGTAGCGCGTTCCAAGTTCAACGGATTTACCATCCTCCTTCAACACGGAGATGTCCTGTGCCGGAATCGATCCGGCAGTTGCGAACAGAAAGAGGAATCCTGCCATGCGGATGATCGGTTTCATCGGGTGTCTCCTGGGGGATATGAACGACAATGATCTCACCTGCCAAGTTATGGGAACCTGCCGGGTTGATGATGTATTGCGGTGGTTTCAGACAGATATACGGATGAGGGCGGGGAAGACCCTGAGGTTGGGACATTTCTCCAAAAAGTAGGGGCACGGCATGTCGTGCCCCTACAACTCATCTACGGTTTTGAATAACTCATTATTCTCTTTTTTAATTCTTTTTGTTAGTGCATCGAATATCTGTTTTGTCTGTTCGATAAAATCACCTGGATTTTTTTGGATCGCCAAAGCAGTCGGCCATTTGTCTTTATAAACATTGACAGCTTCTCCAAGACCTCCCATTTCATCAATAAATCTCTTGGCCATAGATTTGACCCGCTCATCAGAATGTTCCAGCAATCTTGGATAAAGCGCTTTGTCTTCCATTGATAGATGAACGCTCAGTCTGCCTAATAATTTTGATAATAGACTCCTGACTTCACTTGCATCATGTGAGAGTTCGTTCACATTTAAATGTGTTGATATCTCAGATGCGATCTTTAACAAGTCATCGTGCTGATCTCTAAATCTTTGTGTGTTGCTCATCTCTATCTCCATTTTTGGTTAAAGGATCTTTTCCTAATTCACCCTCACAACGGTTTGATGACGAGGTTTCGCCATTTTACTCTGATGCCTCCGCCGTCGTGAATTTGCAGCGCGATAACGCCCACGGCGTCTCCGATCTTTTCATCGGTCAAATCGGCCATTTCCTCACCATTGAGCCAGGTCTGGACCCGATCGCCAACGGCCCGAATGCGCATCGTGTTCCATTCACCCATTTTCAGGAAACGCTCTTTTCCCGGCGGCATCTGCACGAGCCAGCCCCGGCCGTAGGATTCGTAAATGCCCCCGGTATCGTGATCGGGCGGCGCCACTTCGGCCTGCCAGCCGCTGATCTTAACACCGTCTACGGACGACCGGAAAAATACGCCGCTGTTGCCGTCGGCTTCCTGTTTGAAATCCACGGAGAGATCGAAATCCTTCCAGATCCGGTATGTGGCCAGGTATCCATATTGTTCATCCGGTCCGCTCTCGCAGACCAATTCCCCGTTTTCCACAAACCAGCGTTCAGTGCCGTGAATTCTCCATCCCGTCAGATCTTTTCCATTAAAGAGTGAAATGGGCACGGATTTCTTCGGTAGCGGTCGAATTTTAATGTTCCGGAATTCAATCTTGTCTCCGTGATCCTGCAGTCCGATATGGCCGTTTCCGGCGATGCCGTAATCGGGATAGCTTTTCCATTTGCCCGTCATCCGTTTTGCGTGCCAGTCATCGGACCAGGACTCGAATTCAACAATTTTTTCTCCATTCAACCAATGCGCCGCGTGCCCGTTGTCAAAAACAATCCGGCTTGTGTTCCATTCTCCCACGGGCTTCAGCGTCTTCTTTTCATTGGCGGTATACATGGCGTAATCGGCGCCGGCCTGCTGCCAGGTTTCCAGTTTCTGGGGAAAACCGACATCATCGATGAGCTGGTATTCGGGGCCGGTTTCGTAGGCCGCTTCGTATTTTTCATCCTCGATCACATGATAAAAAATGCCGCTGTTGCCGCCTTCTCCAATTTTCCACTCTAATTTGAGTTCAAAGTTGTCATATTTCTCTTTGGTGATGATGTCGCCGCCAATATCTCCTCCAACGCCCTGGCAAGTGAGGACACCGTCTCGTACAATCCAGCCGGGTCCAACCTCCGGCTGATTGTACCCTTTCCAGCCATTGGTGGTCTGGCCATCGAAAAGGAGCTTCCAGCCATCACGCTCTTCTCTTTGTGTGAGATGATTGGGCGTATTGCCGCCTTGCCGGCCGCACGCTGAAGTGATAACGACAAGCAGGCATAAAAGATATTTTCTATCATTCATCACGCTCTCCCGTCTTTCGATCCAAATCAAAAAATCACTTGACCCGCATTTTTACCGGGTCCCAGTGGATCACTTTCTTTTGATAATAACTTTCATGACAGGCCAGGGCAGGAGCGGCAGCCCGGTATCCAAACACCGCATCTTCAACAACGGGATTCCCATTTCTGATGGCGTCGAAAAAATATCCCCAATGGTCGTAGTGACAGCCTTTGTAGCCTTCTTCGGCCTTGTATACGATTTCTTCCGGGCCCAACATTTTTTTCCGGTCTTGCAGCATGGTGTGGATTTCCGCCTGATCAATATTGGGATCCAGTCCGGAGAGCACTTTGTTCCGCTGGAGTACGACCTGGTTGGGCTGAATTTCCATGAGACCGTCGCTGCCCACAAGGCGCATCACATAAAAGTAACTGCCTTTGGTGCCGTTCACAAAATTACAGCGCAGGGAGAGATTGAATCCGGGATGCGTTCCGGTTTCCGGATAATCAAACGTGCCGATGAGCACATCCGGCACCTCTCTGCCGTCGTTCCAGTACCGGATGCCGCCGCTGGAATAGATTTTATCCGGTCCAAATGAATCGGTCACAAAGTGCAAGCCAGAGATAATATGCACAAAAAGATCGCCGTTCATGCCCGTTCCGTAATCCAGATATTTCCGCCAGCGGAAGAAGCGCTCGGGATCAAAGGGATATTTTTTTTTGTCTTTCAGGAACATGTCCCAGTCAATGGTCTCCTCGGAGGCGTCGTCAGGGATGTTGTAATTCCATGCCCCGTCAGCCGTTCGCCTGGCCCACACGCCCTCGGCATAATTGAGTGTTCCGATGGCACCGATGTTTAACAGTTCCCTGGCCTTCTCATAACCCAATGAAGAGAGAAGCTGGCTTCCGACCACAAATACTTTTCCAGATTTTTGCTGCTCATCGATGACAGCCGGTCCCTCGGTCAAAGAATGCACCATGGGCTTTTCGCAGTACACGTGTTTGCCCTGCTGCATGGCCTCAATGGCGATTTGCTGATGCCAATGATCCGGCGTGGCCACGATAACGGCATCGATGTCGCTTCTTTCGAGTATTTCCCGGTAGTTCCGCGTGGTCGCAATGTCCGGTCCAAAATCCTTTTTCATGCTATTGAGCCGGCCGTCGTACAGATCGGCAGCAGCCAACAGTTTTACGCCGGTGTGACTCAGAGCGGTTTTGGCGTCAGACCGCCCCATGCCGCCGGCGCCGATGAGGCCGATTTGAATCGTGTCGTTGGCGCTTCTTCGGGATGGGCGCTTCATGGGCATCCAGCCGCTTTTCAGCCCGGATGATCGGGCCGAGAGAAAAAGCGGAGATGCCATGACCGCGGTTCCCGCCAATCCGGCCTTTTGCAGGAAGTCCCGGCGCGTGACTTGTTTTTTCTTTTTCATTTTACGCTCCATCATTAATTCCGATATTTTTGAATCAAAGTATATCTGAGGGCGCGATATTTTTCCACAGCATCTTCCATGAGGCTTCGAACATGGTCGGTCAGATACTGTCGTGCTTTCTTGGGATTCTTTTCGTGAAGCCGAACAGCCTCTTCCTCAACCTTGGCCTGGTTCGCGTAAATGCCCGATTCAAAGGGATCCCGAACGGCCAGGAGATCCTTTACCGCGTTCTGATACTCAAGTCCCAGCATGGTATCCGTGAAATCGTACACCCAGCGGGCCGAGTTCTCCTGAAAGTGGTCCGGATCGTATGTATTGTACAACGACGAGATTTCCGTCACGCCGCAATAGACCGGAATGAAGGGCGAGTGTTTGTAGTTGTCCACCA
>CAZDVF010000205.1:0-5368 GCA_964508725.1 uncultured bacterium
CGTCCAGTTTAGGATCGAGAACCACTAGCCGAGCTAGTGGTTTGAAGATCAATCATACGAGGTGCGCCATGCTTAGAATCCGGATTGCCTTACCGCTTCTTCTCATTTGTATTCTGCCATATTTTCTGATCGGACAAACCGGCTCTCCTTTTAAAACACCGCTGTCTCAGGAGGTGCTGGATCGTTTGACAGACGAAATCTCTGGACAGATCATCTTTAACAACGAAGTCATGCTGGCCGGCGCGCCGTGGATGCGCAATGCCGCCGAATTCACCGATACGTTTTACGAATCAGATAAAATTCACAAACTGGTTCTGGATTACGGCATCACAACAACCCGCCTCGACCGCTTCGAGAGCGACCGGACATTCGATTATCCTGTGGAAGGCGAGTTCTGGTTGCTAGAACCGGAAAAGAGACGCATCGCCCGTTTGGAGGCCGACGCCGCTCTGATCGCAAGCGGATCTGAATCCGTTGACGTGACAAGTAAGTTGATCTATCTGCCCAATCTGACAAAAGAACAAATGACAGCATGGATGGATGGGAGCGCACCCGAAGACATGAAGGGCAAAATCGCCCTCATGTGGTCGCATCCCAGGGGCGATGCCGCCAGGGCGCTGGATGCAGCCGGTCTATCCGGCGTTGTCTCATTCTACGCCCGTGACCGATACTTTGACCCCGACCAGGTTGTCTACGCCCGAGGCGCTTACAAGGGACTCGAAAACCTGAAGGTCGGACTCACCATCTCCTGGCGGCAGTGGTCCGAGCTGCTGGAGGACCTTGAAAAAGGTAAAGACCTGACTGTTCGGTGCAAAACCCGCGTGGAAACGCATCAGGACAAGTTCGAAAACGTATTCAGCTGGATTCCCGGAACCGAACCGGGTAAAAAAGGCGTCATCTTCAGCGCGCACTTGTTCGAGGGCTACACCAAGCGCGGCGCCAACGACAACATGAGCGGATGCGTTATCCAGCTTGAGATCCTCAGAGCGCTCTCCAAATTGATTCGGGACGGACAGCTTCCCCGGCCGCGCCGCAACATCTACTTCTTGTGGATCAACGAAATTTCGGGGACCTACAAACACTTTGAGATGCATCCCGGATTCGCAGACAAGCTCAGCATCAACATCAACATGGACATGGTGGGCGAGGCTCTGAGTAAAAACAACGGCGTCTTCACAATGAGCGAATGCCCCAATCACCTGCCCAGTTATCTGGACGGGCTGGCCGAATCCATCCTTAATTATGTGTGGAGGACCAACGACATTGTCTACCTGCCCGATTCGCCCAGAGGCCGTAGCGGACAGTTTTTTCCCTCGCCCATTTGGGAAAAAAACGGCTCGCGTGATGCCTTCCGGTATTTTGTCCACCGGGCAACGGGCGGCAGCGACCACATCTGTTTCAACAATCCCGCAGTAGCTGTGCCCGGCATCGAATTCTTTGTCTGGCCGGATCAGTGGTATCACGCCGATACCGACACGCCGGACAAATCCGATCCGACGGAAATGCGTCGGGTGGCCTTCATTGGCGCGTCGGCTGCATACGCCGCAGCGAATTGCACAGATGAGGTGCTGGCCGGACTAGTTGATGCCGTCTCGGACTTCGGGTACGCCCGAATCGGGAAACGCGAGCTGCCCAAAGCCCTGAATCTGCTGGATCACGCACATGCGGACGGCTTCGACGCAGCGTATCGGAAGGCCTACCATCTCGCCACTCTGGCAGCAGACCGCGAGATTGGCGCACTGGAATCGATCCGCGAGATCGATTCGGGATCGAAAGACGCCCGGCTGATGCTGGACAACCGGATCAAACAGTGGTCGCTGTACAAAACGGGGATTGAGAATCAGATTCTCGCCTACGCCAAACTGAAGGCCTCACAGATGAACCTCTCCGCCCCTCAGAAGATGGAGATGACAGCCGAGGAGAAGAAATACGACAAGATCATTCCGGCCATCCATCCCGATGTCAAGGGCAAAATCTTCTACGCCGAACGAAGCGAACCGTATCAGAAGTACATGAAGGATCACCCTGATGCCATGAAAGAGATCAAGATGACGCGGAGACAGCAACGTTCTTTCCTGAATTTCGTGAACGGCAAAAACTCGGTGACCAAAATCCGGAACTGGGCCGTGGTTGAAACCGGTAAAGACCTGGCTTTCGATGACCTGGTCAAGGCTCTGGATATCCTCAAGAAAGTCAAGTACATCACCTATTGATTTCTATTTCTGGAGTGTCCATTCAGATCCCGGTCGATAATCCAGGGCTGGGGCCTTTCCATGTAAAGCAAAACGGATCATCGGACGATCAAGATACAGGTGACAGACATGTACAGACGAAAGATGTGGATCATATGTCTCATGATGCTGAGCTGGACCGCACTGGCAACAGCCGACAACTATCCCCGTGATTTTCGTATCGACGTGGTTCACTACGTTTTCCGGTTTGCGCTCAACGACACCACGGACCAGATCAACGCAAAGGCGGAGATTGACATCCGCTTCAAAGAGGCCGGGGTGATATCCTTCTGCCTCGATCTTGTGGGAAAAGCGTCACAAAAAGACAGCACCGGCATGACAGTCGCGACCGTTGAGGAAAATCACTCTCTGGCAGGATTTGCGCACCGGGACAGCCGCGTTATCATCCGGATGACCTCGCCGTCTCGGGCAGGAGAGATCCGCCGCTACACTGTTTCTTACCGTGGAAGGCCGGCAGACGGATTGATCATTGCGCGGAACAAATACAACGAACGCACCTTCTTCGGGGACAACTGGCCCGACCGGGCCCGCCACTGGCTGCCCGTTGTGGACCATCCGTCGGACAAGGCCACATGCGAATTCATCGTCACCGCACCGGAACAGTATCAGGTTATCGCCAGCGGCCGGCTGGCCGAAGAATCCAACTTGACTGAAGGAAGAAAACTGACCCGATGGAAAAGCGTCGCGCCTCTGGCAACCAAAGTCATGGTCATGGGTGTGGCGCGATTCGCCGTCGCGCATCTGGAACCTTACCGGTCGATCCCTCTCGAAAGCTGGGTCTACCCCCGGGACCGGGATGCCGGATTTACAGACTTCGCCCAGGTACGGAAGATCATCGCCTTTTTCGACGCCCACGTCGGCCCTTTCGCTTACGCCAAGCTGGCCAGCGTCCAGTCGACCACCCGCTACGGCGGCATGGAGAACGCCGGCAATGTCTTCTACCACGAACGGTCCGTTCGCGGTGATCGGAGCAACGAGCGCCTCATGGCCCACGAAATCGCCCACCAGTGGTTCGGCGACGCCATCTCCGAGGCCGACTGGCATCACATCTGGCTCAGCGAGGGATTCGCCACCTACTTCACACATCTCTATACCGCGTTCCACCACGGTCGCGACCGGATGGTCGCGGGACTCAAACGGGACCGCGATCGCATCTTCGCGTACGAGAAAAAGCATCCTCAATCACCTGTGGTGGATACCACCATCACCAATCTGATGCGCCTGCTGAGCACCAATTCGTACCAGAAGGGAAGCTGGGTTCTGCATATGCTGCGCCGAGAACTCGGAGACGATGTATTCTGGGACGGTATCAGAGAGTATTATCGAACCTTTTGCAACACTTCGGTGCTGACCAGCGACTTTTGCGCCGTGATGGAACGTGTTTCCTGCAGGGAGCTGACCTGGTTTTTCCGTCAGTGGATTCAGACGCCGGGACATCCCACGCTCAAGGGATCGTGGCATTGGGACAGGAAAACGCAGGAGGTGGTCATCAGGTTGGATCAGGTGCAAAAGGACGGGACCATCTTTCGCTTTCCGTTGGATATTGCCCTGAAGAGTGAGGACGGAATCTCAATCCGGACACAAACCGAGAAAGTGGATCAGCTTCATCAGATATTCCGTATACCGTCGGAACAGAAACCGGCGGATATTATGCTGGATCCAGACACCTGGTTACTGATGGAAGGGGCATGCGAACAGCAATAACGCCATGACAGGACTGGATAGCTGAAATTCCTGCCATTTGGTAAAGGATATCGGCTTAATATCCAAACGATTTTATTACGAAGCAGACGTTTTCAACTTCTTCTTTTCAAATCAGGATCATCCATAAATCCTCGCACAAAGACCATTCTGTTGAACCAATCGGCTCTGATCGATCTGAAACCGTATCCTCCACTATTTCTCCAAATCCATTGAAATTGAAATGACATAATAACTGACAATCAAATTTGAAGTTATCAAAATATTTCTCACCGATAAGGGTGCATGCTGCAAAAAAAAGCCTTGACTTTTTTAAAAATATGTATTATATATTTTACAAATATCGTGAATGTGATCACAATCACAAGGTAAATATGAAATCCATCCCCCATGAAACCATCGGCCGCCTTTTCCCTTATTTCAGAGCATTGATATGTCTCGAAAAAGAGGGAACCGAGATTGTTTCATCTTCCCGGCTTGCTGAAGTATGTCATATGAATGCCTCCATCATACGAAAAGATTTGTCTTATTTCGGCGATTTTGGAAAACGGGGCGTCGGATACAATGTCCAGGATCTCACCTGCAAAATTCGCGAAATTCTTAATCTGGACCCTCCCAAAAAGGTTGTCCTTGTCGGTGTTGGCAATATTGGGAAAGCCTTGCTTTCCTATTCAAATTTTGAATCAGAAGGATTCAAAATCATCATGTCCTTTGATAACCATCCTGATAAAATTGGACAAAAAATTAACCAGGTAGTGACTGAAGACATGTCCAGGCTGGAAGAGAGAGTCAAATCCGAGCAAATTCAATTGGGTATTTTGGCCTTACCAGAAGCCGTATCGCCTGCAATTGCGCGCCGCTTGGCAAAAGTGGGCGTGAAGTCCATTCTGTCATTTGCTCCCTGCCAGCTTGCCATGCCAGACAACATCCAAGTCACATGCGTCGATTTGAGTACAGAGATGGCGCGACTGGTCTATTACACGTCCAGAGATATTTTTTCTGAGACAAGCAAAACATTGATGAAAGGATAGCGATCGATGACGGAAACAGTGATCGAATCGACGCATCGGGTAAGAAATTTCTCTTATCTCTTTCTTATTCTTCTAATCATCTGGCTCGCACTCACATCAAGCTTTCACTGGCAGGAACTTTCAGTTGGCATTTTTCTCAGTCTTACGCTTTCCTTGTTTTTATATAAAAGATACATCGGTTTGGGTCTGCCCCCTCTGAGCCTCAAAAGAATCGCATTCTCCATTGTATATATTGCCGTCCTCCTCAAGGAAATCGTCATCGCAAACTTCGATGTGGCCTATCGGGTCATTCATCCGAAGATGCCCATCAAACCCGGGATTGTGCTGATCAAGACGACATTGAAACAGGACATCGCCAAATTGATTTTGGCCAATTCGATTACC
>CAZDVF010000206.1:0-5360 GCA_964508725.1 uncultured bacterium
TTTGTATTCGTGAAAACGCAAAGGCTTTTCGAGATGAAACAGAAAAGATTATTTGTTACGAAGGAACGGTAGAAGACATCACGGAACGTCGTCAAGCCGAACGAGAAACAGAGGAACGACGCCGGTACCTTGAAGCAGTGCTTCAAGCGGCTCCCGACGCAATCATGACGCTGGATGCCCGTCATCATGTTGTCGATTGGAATGGAGTGGCTGAGGAACTTTTTGGTTACACCAAGAATGAAGTGATCGGCAAGAATCCTGATGATTTGTTGACCAATTCCGATACGATTGACGAGGCCAGACGATTAACCGATTTGCTGATGTCTGGGAAAATGGTCACACCAATACGGACAGTACGTTATCGAAAGGACAAAGTTCCGATTGATGTCCTTCTTAGCGGATCTCCAATTATGGTTCACGATGAATTGGTGGGCATTATCGGTATCTACACAGATATCTCTGCGCTGAAGAAGGCTGAAGAAGAGAATGCAATCATCCAATCACAATTGCTCCAAGCCCAAAAAATGGAGGCTATTGGCATCCTGGCCGGCGGGATAGCTCACGATTTTAACAACATGCTCACTGCGATTCAGGGCTGCACCGAGCTTGCTCTTTTAGAAATCGATCCCTCAATACCTTACTATCGGGAACTCCGCGAAGTGATTGATGCGGCAGCAAGGGCGGCTGATTTGACGCGACAACTTCTCCTTTTCAGCCGTAAGCATCCGATGGAATACATCCCTGTCGACATGAACAAGGCCATCGAGAACCTGCTTAATATGTTATACCGGCTTATCGGAGAAGACATCTCCATCTCTACAAAATTTGCACCAGGTCTTTGGACTGTCTGGGCTGATCGGGGGAGTATCGAACAGGTCATTATGAATTTGGCTGTCAATGCGCGCGATGCGATGGAAAGTGGCGGCAAACTGATGATTGAAACACGCAATGTATTGCTCGATGCGGCTTATTGCAAGGTCAACACGAAAGCCAGGCCGGGTAAATATGTTCGTTTGACAATTGAAGATGTTGGTGTCGGCATGGACGATATCACCATGCAGCATATTTTTGAGCCTTTTTTTAGTACAAAGGGGCCAGGTAAAGGAACAGGCCTGGGCTTGTCAGTGGTATACGGGATTATTCAGCAACACAGTGGTTGGATCAACGTCTACAGCGAACCCCATAAAGGATCGATATTTAAAATTTATCTACCAGCAGCACCGGTCAAGACAGAGTTCATAGCCAAACCCATGAATTCGATGAAAGTATTCAAAGGGAATGGTGAAACTATTCTGGTCGTCGAAGATGAGAAGAGTGTGCGTGAATTTACAAGCAAGGCGCTTGCAAGGGCTGGTTACCGGGTTTTAACCGCAAAAAACGCGAAAGAAGCAATCTCCATCTTTCAAGCTGAGAAGGAACAAATCCTTCTGTTGTTTTCAGATGTCGTATTGCCCGACCAGTCTGGTATCGACCTGGCGGAAATCTTGGTGAAACAGAATCCCCAATTACTGGTTATTTTATGCAGCGGCTACACAGATCACAAATCTCAATGGCCGATTATTCAAGAGAGGGGATATCCGTTTCTCCAAAAACCCTTCAATCTTAATAGCCTGCTCATCGCTATCAAGGATATCTTACCATAGAAAGGCAGCCATGACAACACGCTTGAATATACTGCTTATTGAAGATGACGCAGAAGATGCGTTGTTGATCCAGGACATGTTTTCGGATGTCAACATATCTGATCCTGAAAGAGAGACGACTTATGCGCTGACAATAAAAGACTGTTTAGCGCATGGAATTGAAGCTCTTTCCCGATCGACATACAATGTTGTTCTGCTGGATCTGTCTCTCGGTGATAGTCAGGGTCTCGAGACCTTCCAAAAAACGCAAAATCTTTGTCCAATTACACCGATTATCGTTCTCAGCGGGTTGAATGATGTTGGATTTGCTGTCGAAGCTGTCCGCAAGGGCGCTCAAGATTATCTTGTTAAGGGACAGGTGGATAGCAATCTTCTCGTCCGTGCCATTCACTATGCGATTGAACGCAAGCGAGCAGAAGAACGGATACAGGCATCCTTATTAGAAAAGGAATTATTGCTGAAAGAGATTCACCACCGCGTGAAGAACAATATGCAGATTATATCAAGTCTGCTCAGCATCCAGTCTCGACGTGTTGAAGCGCCGCGTGCAAAAATTGTCTTCAAGGAATGTCAAAACCGAATCCGATCAATGGCTCTCATTCATGAGAAATTGTACGGATCTAAGGATCTAGCGAGAATTGATTTTGCTGCTTATGTGAAAAGCCTGGCGAATTATCTCTATCGGACGTATGAAACCGATCCCAATCATGTGAGATTCAATGTATCTGTTGATGAGGTTTTTTTAGGGATCGACCTGGCAATTCCGTGCGGACTGATCATTAATGAGCTGATATCGAACGCCCTGAAATATGGATTTCCATCGGACTGGAAAGGACAGGGTGAAATTGATGTGGCCATGCGTCAGCTTGATGATCAGCACATCACACTGATGATTAGAGACAATGGTATTGGAATACCAGAGGAAGTGGATGTCTGGAAGAGTGGTTCCTTAGGAATGCATCTTGTTAAGATATTGGTGGAAGATCAATTGCGCGGCGATGTGACACTCAAGAGAAACGGCGGGACGACAATCCAAATCAGTTTTCAACGAACCAAGAAAGAAGATTCGTAAAAAAGTCTTGATTCCCACCTCATTTATTGACATATTATAATACCCATCTTGGTGAGACATCTCTCAACGTAAAATCATCCATTTATATGCTGGCCCATCTTTATTTCGGAATAATTGGACATCCGATTATCAGGCATATAACGATCATTACAACAGGGCAATCTAATGTCGTTTCTGGTTTAGACATCGTTCTTTTCAAATATATTCCGGTATCATTCTCCATTTAAAAATCAGACAAATAAAAAAGGATCATGTCATGAATCGTCAAATCACACTTTTCTTATTCGTTTTTATCTTGTTTTCACAGGCTTCTGCACAGCGCAAGACAGTCCGCGGGCATGTGCGCGACGCTAAAACACAGGTTCTTCTGCCGCTTGCCAACATCCAGATCGAAGGCACGTACCGGGGCACCGTGTCCAATGATGACGGCGCATACATCCTCGAACTTTATGATATGCCGGCAGTTCTTCTGGTCCGATACATCGGATATAAAATTCAGCGAATACCGATTCGGTCCGACTCCCCTGATGTGATCGACATTAAACTGACGCCTGTTCCTGTCCAAATGCAGCCGGTGGTCGTCGTGGGCGAGGACCCGGCTCTCTCGATCATGCGCAAGGTGATCGAAATGAAACAGGTCTGGAGAAGCAATTTGCAGACGTATCAGGCCGATGCCTACACCCGTCTCGTCCTGGAAAATGATACCAGCATTGTCTCCATTGCCGAGTCCGTTTCCCACCTCTTGTGGGACAGAGATGCGGGAACACGTGAGGTCATCACATCCAAACACGAAACAACCAACATCCGCTCAGAGGACATCTTTGCATCCGCCTATTCGCTGCCCAATTTTTATGACGACGACATTGACGTGATGGGCTTCCGAACCGTCGGGCCCACGCATCCCGACGCAATGGAGGCTTACCATTTCAAGATTATCGGTGAGCGGAAGATTGACAATAAGACTGTCACTGATATCTCCGTCATTCCCAAGAGCAAACTTCAGCCGTCGCTCAAAGGCATGATTTCCATTCTTGATGAAGCCTATGCCATGATTCAGGTCGATCTGAAACCCAACGAAGCCGTGCTGTTTCCCCAGCCGATCAAGAAAGTGGATTTTCGATTTCGCCAGCAGTTCAGCAATTTCGGACGCGCATTCTGGGTCCCTGTGGATGTACGCATCGACGGCTATTTCAAGATTGCCATGGTCGGACTGGAATTTCCGAACATTCGTTTCAATCAAATCTCGCGGATTTCTGATTACCAGATCAACGTGAACCTGCCAGACTCCCTTTACAAATCCGATGATGTCGTTACGATGGACACACTCTCCATCAAGCAGGACACAGTGTTTGCATCGCGGCCACGCGTGATTCCCCTGACCATCCGCGAATCGGATGCCTATGTGACGCTCGACAGCACGGCGACCATCGAGAAAGCGTTTCAGCCCACGGGTTTTTTAGCCAAGATGGCCCGGCTGCGTGTCACCTCGGGCGATGGCGACGGGGAGCAATCCTCTGACGATAGCAACCGGGGATTTAATCCACTCAAGGGCGTTCGACCGCGATTGGGGTACGATCGTGTCAGCGGCCTGGAAGCCGGTCTTGGATACCGGCTTCATCTTCCAGAACGTATCGAGCTTCAAAGCGGCGCCGCGTATCACAAGGCGCTCAAGCGGTGGTCGTGGGATACCGGGCTTGACTGGAGATGGGGAAGAGGATCGGTTGCGTTCCGCTATGCCGACGAGAAAGCTGTCCGCAACGTTTCGGATCTCTATCCACTGTGGCTCAACAGTTTAACGTCACTCTTCGGCGGCGGGGATTACCATGATTATCTCTGGCAAGCGGGATGGCGTATCTCGGCCGGATACCGGTTTCGTCCGATTGATACGCGATTGACTGTTGGGTATTCCGATGTGGAACATACATCCCTCAGCCGGTCAACCGATTGGGCTCTGTACGGCCGGTCGGAACTAAGGCGTATCAATCCACCTGTCGCTGAGGGAAGGATGCGGAGTGTTTTTATAAGCCTTGTCATCGGCGGCGATTTCATACCCTGGGGCATTGTGGGACAGAACAGGCTGGCTTTGAATATCGAACACAGTCCGGATGCACTCTCCAGTGATTTTTCTTTCACGCGATACCGTATGGTGTGGGATGTCCATCTCGGCACTTTTTTCCGGCGGCGGATTCTGCCCAATGCGCTGGATCTGCGTCTGGTCGCCGGAGCGTCATCCGGTGCGCCCCCTATCCAGCGGCTGGGAAGTCTGGATGTCAGCAGGGGGGCGTTGAGTCCGTTCGGCGCTTTCCGCACACTGCGAGGTCGCAGCGTGGAAGGCGAAACCTACTGGGGAATTTTCTGGGAACACAATTTCCGGACTGTCCCTTTCGAGGTGATAGGACTCCGCGGCCTGGCAGAGCGGGGATGGTCCATTCTGGTGCACGGCGCGTCAGGAAGGGCCTGGCTGTCTGACCAATCCCGGGCAGCTTATGGAGAATTTGTCCGCACTCTCGAAGAGGTCCACCACGAGGTCGGCCTGTCGCTCTCGGGAATTTTGGGTTTCATCCGCCTGGATGTGACCCGGCGTCTGACAGGCAGGGTGGGGATGTTCGTGGGCGTCAGCGCGGCGCGGCTATTCTAGGCAATCT
>CAZDVF010000207.1:0-5356 GCA_964508725.1 uncultured bacterium
GCCGCATAGATGTATCTTGCTCTATTAAGAGTATGGTTTTAACCGGACACTCATGGAATGCCGCGTGAAAACCAGTCGATCGAATCCTTGATTGATCTTCAAACCACTGGCTCTGCCAGTGGTTCTCGATCCTAAACTGGTCAGCACTGACGTGCCTGCTTTGAGGATTGTCGTTTACTCATTGTAACCGGCCACGTGTGACTGCGGCTGACAAAAGGTCAACGCTTACCCAACCTGTTTTTCAAAAGAAGGTACTCGATATGGTTTGTCAGATGCTCGTCCGACTGTGCTGGACTGTCATCCTTTTCGCTGCCAGCAGCAGGATCTGTCCGGTTGCCGGATCCACGGTTTTTCCACATTCCGAAGACACCATCCCCATTCTCGCGCTGCATCAGAACACATCCGACGGATACCTGGCGCCGCCCTATGTCGCCGGATGTACGGTCACCGTGAGCGGTGTGATCACCGTGGGCAGCGGCGTGTACTCGTCCGATAAAACCGATGTGTATATCCAGGATGGTACGGCCGGTATCCGCCTTTACTCCGATGCGGCGCCTATTCATTTCGACGAAGGAGACAGCGTCACAATTACAGGCGCACTCGGCCAGTATCGGGGCATGACGGAGATTCATCCTGACTGGTACGCTGTCACTGTCCACAGAACCGGATGCGACGTCCCCTTGCCGAAGGATGTGACATGCTCTGAAGCGGCCGGCGCGTTCCTGCCCGATTTTACGGAACCGGATGAGGGACGTCTCGTCAGCATCCGCAGCGTGACGTTTGATCTAGCCAATTCCGAGATCACAGACAGCACCGGTTCGGTCCTGCTCTACATCGACGGGGATTCGGACATCACGCCGCCAGCTGGACGGTTTCACGTCACGGGCATCCTCAAGCAGTACAAGCCGGGGTGGGACGATCCCGGACCGCCGTACACGGCAGACTACGAGATTGTCCCTCGCCATGCAAGCGATCTCTTTCCTGCGGGCGGACCGCGCATCGTGCATGGGCCTGATGTGACAGCGTGGCGCCCGGACGGCGCAACCATCCGCTGGACAACGGACGGTCCGGCGTTCAGCTGCGTTGATTTCGGACATCCGGATTCGACCGGATTTATCGGCAGTGTGGAGGTCCCAGATCTGGCGACAGAACATGTCATCACTTTATCCGGTCTCGACGCCGGAACGATTTACCGGTACCGCGTCCGGTCCTCCGACGCGACAGGAGAGAACGCAAGCGGCGACCGGCTGCTGGTGACACGGTCCGATCCGTCTTCCTCCGGCGCAATGCGTTTCTTTTTCAGTCAGCCGGTGGATACGACCCTTGCCGCGCCCCACGCTGCGCAAGGCGAGGTGGATCTGGCAACCCGGTTTACGGGTTACGTCGATTCTGCGGCACATTCCATCGATGCCTGTTTCATGAAGCTGACAGAGTGGGGCGTGCGCGATGCGCTGATCCGCGCGGCAGGCCGGGGCGTGCGTGTCCGGTTCATCTGTGACAACGGATATGCCGGAAGGTCCGAGATCCAGGCGCTGCGGGATGCGGGGATTCCGGTGATCAGCGATGATTTCGGGGACAATGACGGATCCGCCGGGCTGATGCACAACAAGTTTGCGGTGTCCGATTTTAGAGATCGCAGCACGGCCACTGACGACCGGGTTTGGACCGGCTCCTTCAATCTCACCTACTACGGCAGTTACCCCAAACCAGCGGATAATGTAGCGGTCATCCACGATCAGGCGCTGGCAGCCGTATATACGCGGGAATTTGAGGAGATGTGGGGATCAGACTCCGATGTGCCTGATCCGGTTGCGTCCCGTTTCGGCATCCGCAAGAAGGACAACATTCCACACTTCGTACCGGTGGGCGGCGTGATGACGCATCCGACTATGAGCCCCTCGGACGGCGTGATCGGCCGCATCGTCCATGCGATAGGCGAAGCAGATAGTTCGGTCCATTTTTCGATTTACTCGTTCACGCGGAGCGAGGTTTCCGCGGCCATGCAGAGCCGGGTGGACGCGGTTTCGGGATTCCGTCTGCGCGGCGTGTTCGACACGGACCAGCGCGACGGCGACGGATCATACAGCCAGTGGCCGGTCATGAACAGCTGGACGCCTGCGCCGGACATTCACCTGGATGGAGAAGAAGGACTGCTGCACCACAAGGCACTCATCGTGGACGGCGATTTCTCCGGTAGCAATCCGCTGGTTGTGACAGGATCAGCCAACTGGTCGACGCGGGCAGAGACGGCGAATGACGAGAACATCCTGATCATCCGCAGCTCGGACGCGGCGAACCAGTATCTTCAAGAATTTTCCGCCCGGTATAAAACGGCCGGCGGCACGGAATCAATCACGACCGCAGTACGGCACACTGAAATCATCAGCGCGTCTGTTGCACCGGTGCTGCATCCTGCTGCGCCCAATCCGTTTAACGCGGACGTGACGATCCGCTTTCGCGCCGGTGCGAGATCCTCCCGCCTGTCGATTTATGATGTGCGCGGCCGGATGGTCAGGCGGCTTGCCGAGCGCGTTCTCACGGGCAGGCAGAATGTCCGAGTCTGGGACGGACGGGACGATGACGGCCTGGCATTGCCGTCGGGCGTGTACATCATCCGCCTGTCTGGCGCTGGAGAGTTTCTCAGCCGGAAGGTGGCGCTGATTCGGTGAGGGATCCGGTTTTGGGAAGGAGTGTGGTCCTGTCACCAATGAGATTGCTTCTCCCCGAAGGATCGGGGCTCGCAAAGACACCGATCCTTGAGGAATTCAATCCACAGAACAGTGAGAGAAAAGGAAAATGAATCAGACAATCCGAAGATGGATGAATCCCGTTACCGTCAGCGGCATCGTTCTGCTTGTTTCCGCTCTATCCGCACGCGGCCAGATTGTGCTGAACGAGATTATGTTCGATCCGGCCGGGCCGGAGTCGTCCGATGAATTCGTGGAGATCCTGAACCTTTCTGACACCGAACCGGTAAATCTGTTCGGATGGCGGATTGGTGACGGGACCGGAGAGGATCTTCTCCAAAGCACCAGCGGGGGATTGATTCTTCAGCCCGGTCAGTACGGCCTGATCGTAGACGCCGACTACTTGACCGACTCCAACACGTACGACGGATTGATTCCCGATGATGCCCTGGTGCTGACCATTTCAGGGACTACCCTGGGCAGCGGCGGATTCTCCAACAGTACAGACGAAGAAGTGATTCTCTTCCGCTCAAACGGAACCGAAGCGGCCCGGGCGGTCTATTCCACGGGCAATGCGCCCGGGCACTCCGACGAGAAGATCGACGCCGCCGGGTCTGACACGCCGGACAACTGGGCCGACAGCCGGACGCTTCACGGCACGCCGGGATTCGCGAACAGTGTGGCCAGACTCGCGCATGACCTGGCGTTCCGGCGTCTCGAAGCGACACCTAATCCCTCTCCATTCGGTCAAGACATCATGCTGGAGGCCCACCTGTTTAATGTGGGGTCAGCATCCGCGGAGAGTTTTGGTGTTTGTTTTTTTGTGGACACCAATGGAGACTCCATCCCACAGACAATGGAGGAGATCAGACAGATCGACATCAATGAAGCCATTGCAGCGGGCGATTCGATGGTGGTGTCCACTCTCTGGATAGCGCCAGTGCCGGGCATGCACACCATCGGCGCACTGGCGGAATACGCGCCGGATCAGCGTTCGGATAATGATTTTGAAATGATAGTGGCGGTTGTCGGATTCCCGTCCGCTACACTGGTGATCAACGAGATTATGGCTGATCCGCTTGCCGGGGATGCCGAGTGGGTGGAGCTTTTCAATCCACATCTCGATCCGGTCAATTTGTGCGGGTGGACCTTGAGTGATGCGGACACGTTGCATCCGGTCCGCTTGACGGAGGAGAATGTGGGCATCTCCTCGGGCGGATTTGTCGTTCTTGCCGCTGATTCGTCCGTCGCCGACAGGTATCCCGTCCTGGACGGGCCGCTGCTCGTTCCGCAATCATTCCCTGGTCTCAATAACGCCGGAGATCGGATTGTTCTGTCCGATCCTGCAGGATGGATTGTAGATGCAGTCTCCTACGATGCATCGTGGGGAGGGGGCAGCGGCGTGTCGCTGGAGCGAATCAATCCTGCGCTCGCGTCAAACGATCCGGCCAACTGGAGCGCCTGCGCTGCGCTGGAAGGCGGCACGCCGGGCAGAACAAACAGTGTGTTCGCCGAGGCGCTTCCATCCAGCGCGAAATTATCCGTTTCTCCCAATCCGTTTTCTCCAGACGGAGACGGGATGGATGACGCAGCGCTGATTTCGTATTCACTGCCCACCGCGACAGCGTCGATTAACTTGCGCATCTTTGATGTGCGCGGGAGGCTGGTCCGCACGTTGCGCGGGGCTGCGCCATCCGGATCGCAGGCGATTGTTGTCTGGGACGGGAAAGACGACGCCGGCCAGTTACTTCGCATGGGAATCTACATCATTCATCTTGAAGGGCTGAACAGCAGTGCGGGAATGCTTTTCTCAGATCAAATTCCTGTGGTCTTGGCAGGGAAATTATGATCATGAAGTCGGTGGATGAATTTCACGTCGAAGTATCGCCTGTCTTTTCCAGGGAACGACGGATATTCAAGTCAACCTGCCGATCAGAGATACCCACGAAGCCGTGGTTCCCCACCAGTACAATCCTATGCGGATTCTGATTATGAAAAGATGAAACAGGTTTTGCCAAGTTATCCACATTTTCCGCACAGAGGCTAAGGCCGGTATTTCCAAGATGATGGATAAAATAAAAAGTCTTTTTCGTTTCTGTGATTCTGATTGCTGCGTTTTGTCAATGATTCATAAATCCCTGTTCGAATCAACCTAACACATCAATTTTCAATATCTTAAATTGTCCACTTTATGTGTAAGGTCGTATTTCGAATTTTTATCCATTCTTCTATCGATTAGAGGAGGTGTTGTGTCAGAAGTATGGCGGATGCAGGGCTGGACCCTTATAAACAACTTATCCACACTCTTGAAAAATTGCTTGCGATTCCGAGAGAATATTGATATATTGAAAAAAATCAATCACTATGCACGAAAGGAGGGATCTAATACTCAATGCCAGCAGTCAAAGTGCGAGATAATGAGCCTTTTGAAAAAGCGTTCAAACGATTCACCAAGCAGTGTGAGAAAGCAGGCCTGATGTCTGATATTAAAAAGCATCAGCATTATGAGAAGCCGAGTGCGAAAAAGAAGCGTAAATTAGCTGCAGCCAAGCGTAAGCAGCGTAAGCTTCAGGCCATGTTTGGAAATCTGTAAGAATCTGTTGTTACGTTTTTAAGCAGGGAGCGCAATGGATATTGAGGCAAGGCTCCTTCATGATATGAAAGCAGCG
>CAZDVF010000208.1:0-5348 GCA_964508725.1 uncultured bacterium
GCGCCGGAGCCAGGATGATGGACAAGCAGCTCCCGGTGCTCTTTCACAGTTCGCGTTACGCCCAGCGGCTGCCCATCGGCAAGAAAGAGCTGATCGAGACATTTCCCCGCGAGACGTTGACCCGATTCTATCGCGATTGGTACAGGCCCGATCTGATGGCTCTCATTGCTGTGGGCGACTTTAATCCCGCATGGATTGTCGACCTCATCCGGGCTGAATTCAATTTGATTCCGCTGTCTCATGAAGTGCGTCAACGGCCTGTCTTTCCAGTTCCGGATCACGACGAACTCCTCATCGGCATTGCCACCGATCCCGAAGCTTCGTCGTCGTCCGTCAGTCTTCATTTCAAACATCCGCTGCGGTCTGAAATCGCCGTATCCGACTACCGTCGATCCATCGTTGAAATTTGCGCCGGCAATATCCTCACGGATCGACTGGGAGAGCTCGTCCGGAAGGCCGATCCACCTTTTCTCTACGCCTATGCGGATGACGACCGCCTGGTGCGGTCGTGCGGCATCTTCAGTCTGACGGCTGGTGTGGAAGAAGGAGGTGTTTTACGGGGACTAGAAGCGCTGGTAGCCGAAGCCGAGCGCGTCCGTCAGCACGGTTTTACCTCCACAGAACTGGAGCGGACCAAAACCGACATTCTCCGTACGATGGAAGTGGCCAACAACGAGCGAGACAAGACAGAGTCTGCCGCATTTGCGTCTGAATTGGTCCGGCATGTGGTGTGGGATGAACCGGTGCCGGGCATTGACGCTGAGTACGACATGGTGCGGTCGCTTTTACCGACGATCCAGCTCAATGAAGTCAACAGCGTGATCAACGACTGGATGACAGAGGCGAACCGGGTTGTTCTGGTCAGTGCGCCGGAAGATGCGGAGACAGTCCCGTCTGAAGAGATTATCCGTTCCGCCATCGAACGGATTGCAGGGACTATTTTGGATCCATACAACGATGCTGTCTCCGACGCGGCCCTGGTTCCCGATCCGCCACTGCCATCACACGTTGTTTCCGAATCGTACATTGACACGCTGGGCATCACTGAGTGGATCCTGGAAAATGGCGTCCGCGTTGTTCTCAAACCCACTGATTTTCAGAACGACCAGATCCTCTTCACGGCATACAGTCCGGGCGGCACCTCCCTGATTCCGGACAGTCTGTTTGTGCCGGCGGCTACGGCCACATCTATCATTGCAGAGGGCGGCGCAGGACCTTTCACCAGCGTGGAGCTGAACAAGAAACTGGCGGGCATGGTGGCATCTGTGTCCCCCTATATTGGTCAGTTGACTGAGGGGATATCCGGGAGCTGCTCTCCGCAGGATGTGGAAACCCTGTTTCAGCTCATCTGGCTGAAATGGACGTCGCCGAGGCGCGATTCATCCGCCTACCTGTCCGTTAAAACCCGCTTGAAGGGATTCATCGAGAACCGGGATGCGCGTCCCGAGTCAGCGTTTCAGGATACGCTGGACGTCACACTGGCCCAGCGTCATCCCCGTGTTGCGCCATGGACTCTGGAGCGCCTCGAACGCATGAACCTGGACGCATCCATCCGCATTTTCACGGACAGGTTTTCCGATGCCTCGGATTTTACTTTCTTTTTTGTGGGCAACTTTACGCCTGATTCACTCCGTCCCCCTGTCGAACAATATCTGGGCGGGCTGCCTTCCACAACACGACAGGAAACGTGGCGCGATCTGGGCATCCGTCATCCGAAGGGTGTTATACAAAAGGATGTGCGCAAGGGGATGGAGCCCAAGAGCCGTGTGGCCCTGGTTATGACCGGGGACTGCGCCTGGACGCCGCTGGCCAGTTATCAGTTGGCATCGGCCGCGGAAGTGCTTGAAAATCGATTGCGGGATGTTCTGCGGGAGGATTTGAGTGGAACGTACGGCGTCAGTGTCGGCGCGTCCATGTCACGGATTCCGCGTGAAACATACTCTATTCACATTGGATTTGGTTGCGCGCCGGATCGTACAGAGGAATTGATCCGCTCCGTGTTCGATCAGATCGACAGCCTGAAGACCATCGGATCCACTCTCTCTGACGTACAAAACATTCAGGAAGCCGACCTGCGCGCGTACGAAACCAACCTGAAGGAAAACCGATTTTGGTTGAACGCCCTGCAGGCTGCCTATTTTAACGAACAGGATCCCCTGCGTATCCTCCGGTACCGTGAACAGGTTGAGACGTTATCGCCTGACGTTATCCGTGAAATGATGCGGACATATTTCAGCGCGGAGAATCTGGTCCGCGTTGTGTTGTATCCTGACGATGGAAACAAGTGAGATAGGCGATTAAAGGACAAGCAGAATATATCCAGTCATGATCATGAATTTGATTATCTGATCAGTCTCCGCGCACCAATGTAACGATTTTTGTAATACGTTTCTGAAAGGCGGGACTGAATCACGCCCCTGCTGATGGATGCATGCACAAATCGTCCGCGGCCGATATAGATCCCCACATGAGACGGAACAGTACCCGCTCCTTCCCTGAAGAAAACCAGATCGCCCTTGTCCAGAGCCCGAAGCGATACAGGATCCCCGAAATTGTAAAGCGATGCCGATTGGTGGGGGAGGCGCATTTTAACGATATCCCTGTAGACGCGCACGACTAGGCCGGAACAATCCATCCCTGCGGCGCTTTCGCCGCCTAGGCGGTAGGGAACACCCAGATAGCGTTTAACTGCCTGCTCAAGCTGGTCGCGGAGGATTTCCACCCTGTTGATCCGACCGTTCAGACGCGGACCGCTACCTGCGCAAGCCATGAGAACCAGACAGCATAATCCTGCTGAAAGAATTCTTGCCGATCGTTGCATATTGTCAAAGGATACGGATTCCCATCCAAAAAAACAAGTTTTTTTAAAACACTGCGAACCTTTCCGATCCAGTCAACGTCCTAATAATCAGAACGCGGGAGCCGGCTTTTGATTGAAGAGCGAGATCTTGTTCAGAACATGCAGAATGGAGATGCGGCCGCATTCAGGGAACTGGTCACACGCTACCAGCGCAATATCTACTATCTGGCCCTGGACCTGACATCCAATCATCACGATGCAGAAGACCTTTCGCAGGAGGTGTTTATCAAGGCGTATCAGAACATTACCAATTTTCGGGGCGATGCCAAACTATCGAGCTGGCTCTACAGAATTACAGTGAATACACACATCAACAAAGCGCGCCGAAAGTCATTCAAGGCGCGGAAGCTGGATGAAAGCATCCACACCTTGCCGCCCTCGCGTACGCCAAGAATGGATGTCGGGACAACCGCAGATCCTGAACAACTGGCGGCATCTGCACTCATCAACACACACATTCAGCAGGCGTTACAGCAGCTCACCGCCAAAGAACGGTCGATTTTCGTGCTGCGACACTACAAGGATCTTCCCTTGAAGGAGATTGCTGATATCCACCAGATTAAAGTGGGCACGGTTAAAAGTCTGCTCTTTCGAACGATTCAGAAACTGCAAAAGTCCCTGGCGTTTTACAGGGAAGACTTTGGATGGGAGTCGTAGCATGAGACGCTGCAAACAGATCCATTCACAGTTTACCGGGGCGTTCTGCAACGAGCTGGATTCCGAATCACGGCGCGCATTCGAGGCGCATCTGGATGCGTGTCCGCGGTGCGCCGAGGCGTTCGCCCGCATGTCCCAAACATTGGAAATCATGAATCAGCGGGCGCATCACGAGCCGGACGACGTCTTCTGGGCAGGTTACTGGGACCGCCTGACCAAACGGATGACAGACGAATCCGTGTCTGCTATCCCAAATCCAGTTCCGCGCCGCAGGAGAGTAGAAGCCTGGTTGTTTCCACCCAGGTGGATCGCGGCGGGCGCAGCGGCCGCCGCCATGCTGGTCATCGGCATTTTCATCGGACGCTCCATCCACGGTCCGTCCGGACTCCAGGTTCCAACGTATGTGGATGGGCAAGGGGAGCAAGCCGGAACAGTCCAGGCCACTGCTCTCGAAGACAGAACCCAGCAAGTTTTACAGCAATCCAGACTGCTGCTTTTAGGTCTGGTTAATTTTGATCCTGCGACGGAAGATCCTTTGACTCTGAACCTTTTCCGACAGAAGACGATGTCCCAGTCCCTTGTTCAGGAGACGGATGTTTTAAAAACAGCGCTTACAAATTCGGGCGACCGTCGGCTGGCCGAATTGGTTTCAGATCTGGAAGTGATCCTTCTCCAGATTGCCAATCTTGAGTCCGAAACCGATCTGGACGCCATTGAGATGGTCAGAAGCGGTGTGGACCGGCGCGGCATCCTTCTGAAAATTGATGTGGAGGAGATGCGCAGGGCTGCCAGCCGCGCACCGATATCCGCCAGACATGACAAAGAGATATCCACTTAAGCAACAGGGAGATAAACCCATGAGCAGACAAACACGACACAATCTGATATGCTGGCTGGCCATCAGCGCGGCAGCGGGCTGTTGGCAACTGCCGGGCTGGTCCATGCAGGTCAAGACGGAAAAGGTGCAAGCGAAAGCCCGCCGAATGCAATCGGAACAAGATCGACTGTCTGTTGAAATGAGTCGTCTTGAAACAGAAGTTGACCGAATTGGCATGGAAACCGGCCAACTGGAACAGCTTTCACATCTCGAATCGCTGGCTTCTCTTGAGATGTTGGAGCGTGTCGGCTCCATCCACTTATCCGACAATGATTTTGACGACAGGCAGGACGCCGGCGCAGCGGATTACAAGAAGACCTATAATCTGATTCTTGACGAGAAGTGGGCTGAGGCTCTAACATCCCTTGATGCATTTTTGAAAGCGCATCCCACCAGCAATTACCGGGACGACGCCCTGTTCTGGCAGTGTTACGCCAAAGAGAAGTCAGGGCAGGATGCAGAGACCTCTTTCCGCGGCTACCAGAATTTTGTCCGCAGCCACGAGAAGAGCAAGTGGGCCGATGACGCCCGGCGTCACATGATCCGTCTGGGACAGCAATTGGTCCTGGCCGGCAAGCAGGAATACCAGGCCGTGGTCCAGTCTCTCCAAACCAGGCAGAATGACGAGATCAGCCTGGCGGCTCTCTATGCGCTGGAGAATATCGGCGACGAACGCGCCCTTGCAACCACCATGGAGCTTTACGATCGCACGTCCGACGAGCAGACGCGGGGCAAGATCGTCTACATCCTCGGCGAATTTGACTATCCCGAAGTGACAGCCAAACTCAAGTCAATCGCTTTGACTGATCCCAGCGCCAAGATACAGAAAAGGGCGGTGTATCAGCTTGGCGATCACGAATCCGTTGAGGCGGTCAATGCACTGAAAGAGGTTGTTCAATCACAGGCGGCGACAGAGGTGCGCAAAGCGGCGCTTTACGCATTGGGTGATGCCGG
>CAZDVF010000209.1:0-5339 GCA_964508725.1 uncultured bacterium
CACCACTGGTTCTTGCGGAGTTCATCGAAATCGGGAATGTCGAACGGATCGACGATCTCGGCGCCGGCGGAAGCAAGATCAACAATAGCCTTCTCCATGAGACGCCTGATCTCGGGATCGGTTGTCTCTGTGTCGATGTACGTGCGGAACACGCCCACACGCGCGCCGGCCAATCCTTTTTTGTCGAGAAAAGCCGTGTAGGTTTTGGGGATCTTTCCGCGGCTCATCTCCGTGATGGGGTCAGCCGGGTCAAATCCCGCAATGACGTGGAGGATGCGGGCCGCGTCTTCCACGGTTCGGGCCATGGGTCCGCCCACGTCGTTGCGCAGGTTGAGGGGAATGATGCCGTCTCGGCTGGTCAGCCCCATGGTGGACCGGATGCCAACCAGACAGTTGTGGGACGACGGCCCCCGGATGGAGTTGCCCGTATCCGTGCCGAGACCGGCGACGCCGAAATTGGCTGCCACAGACGCGCCTGTCCCGCCGCTGGACCCGGCCGGCACGCGCTCCAGATCGTAGGGATTGCGCGTCACACCGGCGATGGAACTCTCTGTGACGTACGGACTGAACGCCCACTCGGCCATGTTCGACTTGGCCAGCACGATCGCTCCGGCCTCCCGGATAGCGCGGACCTGATATGCGTCGTCAGGCGGCAGCGAGCCTTTGAGTGCGATAGAGCCTCCGGCCGTTTGGAGATCGTGCGTGTCGTAATTATCCTTGACGATCATGGGGATGCCGTGCAGGGGACGCAGCTTGCCGGTGCGGCGGAACTCCTCATCCAACGCATCAGCCTGTTCAAGCGCCCGTGGATTCACCACGACAATGGCGTTCAGACCAGAGGACTTGTCGTACGCCTCGATGCGCTTCAGGTAGGCTTCCACCAGTTGACGGCTGGTCAAATTTCCTGCCTGCATTGCTGCGTGAATCTCGGCGATTGTGGTCTCTTCCACTTGGAACGGCTTCTCCGGTCCGGCGCATCGTATCATTCCAGCTGCGGCGATCAGGCAGACAACGCGGATCACATTTGCGGATTTCGGAAACATGGCGTGCGTCCTCATCTTATCAGAAAACTCAAATGAGATTGGGCACCCACGGGGCGTCTCAACAGAAGACCGAATTGGATACAAAAACATGGCGACACAATGTACGTAAATCTGTCGTCCCACGCAATAGGAATTCGGAATAAACGACCACCCGCAAAGGGGGTGGCTTTAAATTCACCGCATAGCGGTGGATTCAAAGTAGGCACGTCAGTGGTGACCAGTTTAGGATCGAGACCCACTGGCAGAGCCAGCGGTTTAAAGATCAATCAACGACCCTTCGATTCCCGCATTTGCCGGATCTTCTCACGGATCGCCGCACGATCGTAGGTCGTTGCAATACTCTCATACTCCGACCGGTTTACGGCGGCCAGACCAAAATTATAGTAATCCTGGTCGCGGTTCACCAGACGGATCTGGTAAACTTCTCCCCATATGGGATGCGAAACAGGCTCCGGGATTTGGACCAAATGTGATTCAGTCCAGTAGCCCTGATCTGTCTCGCGCGTGAATAAACGGAATCCCTTCAGAATCTTTGGATCTTCACTGGAGAGGAAGGTGATCACGGTCTGGTAGATCGAGTCACGAGAGATAGAGACAATCTCCGGAGCAGCCGGCGCATCAGCCCAGTAGGCAGCCAGAGCCGCGTTGAGCCGCACAGTTTTCGTCAAATAATCGAAGGACATGTTTTGTGAAATGTCGTCTGGCGAATGCTGAATTGTGTAATTCTCATAGGGCTCAGTGAACCGAACGCCCGCGAATCCCTCATTAACAAAAGGAGAATGATCTCCACCACGTCCAAAGCGATCGAGCCGGAAGATCATCTTCAATGAAATGTCTGGGACGTACTGTCGGCTGACGCGGTTCAGATAGAGAGCCCAGTTTCGTGAAGGCGATTCCGACGGATCAGGAGAAAAACAGCGCAGCATTGTGTTGCTGGTTTGACCGTCGCCTCCTTTGATATTGCCGATCATGTCGTTTGCAATCACACCCTCGACAAGAAGGCCTGTCTTTCGTGCCTCGGCTGCCATGTGGCGCGATCCCATCAAACCCTGTTCCTCTCCTGCCACAGCCGCCAGAACCACAGTATTCCGGAGAGGACGTTTGGAAAGTATCCTGGCCAGTTCGAGCAGAGCCGCAGTGCCGCTGCCGTCATCGTTGGCGCCGGGCGCAAATCCCTCAATGTCGGTACCGGAATAGGTCCGGGAATCATAATGCCCGTTGATATGCAGCACCCGTTCTGACGCCGATCCGTGAATAACGGCCACCACATTGACCACCCAAATCGAGTCGATGCCGAAGGCCTCCCTGTAACGACCGGAGACAGGCCAGAAAAAGCCGTCTTGTTCGACAGTCATTCGTCCGCCACTCTGTTTGGCGATGTCGCAGAAAGCGCGATATAACCAACGCCGCGCTGCGCCGATTCCCGTGGTTGGTGAAAGTGTATCAGAAAAAGTGTTACGCGTGTGAAATCCAGCCAGAGTCTCGATGTCAGCACGCAGCCGCTCGGTCGAGACACGGGACATGACAGCGCTCAATTCTTGGATAATGGAATGGTCCTGCGCCTGCAGACAAAGGGCAGCAGACATACTCAAAAAAATAAAGAACAAGCGGATCTGTTTCATCATCATCCTCCTGCTTAAACAGCAGTTATTTGAAACACGTTCAAGATACACAATTTTCTGTTTCAGGAAAAGGAATTTTCATCACACTTTCAACATGACACTATCGGCCGCAAAACGTAACTTGGAGTAACCATGGTCATACTCTGTCGATATCTTTGCAAGTTCCGATACTTCAGGACAAAGCAATCTCATCAAATAATCCACCTTCCTGAAGAACCAGAATGATGGCCAATCCTCCATAAAATGCGTATGATCGACCTGTGTTTACTTTAACATAACAACACAGCAGTCAACAACATATGTGAAAAATGTTGTTGACATTTTGCCGATAGTTACGTACCATGGAAAGATCCTTTCAACACGTCCATCACCCATCGGGCCTTGACCCTTTTTCTTCCAACATCATCGACAAAAACCTATTTCGGGGAACGCGGATGGAAATCCAGTGGAATATACTCATTATTGATCGCAACGCCAATACACGACAAACCCTAGCGGATAGCCTGAGAAACCAGTATGCTGTGTACACTGCCTCATCCGAGGTTGAAGGACTGAAAATCCTGCATGAAAAGGACATCCATCTTGCGATTCTTGATCAAACGATCGGAGCCGGAGCGGCCGAGTCCATCATCAAAACGCATCCGGAAACATTGAAAGCCATCTCCGGACCCAGTGATGACATCGCCTTCCTCATCCGCGCCATTAATGCAGGTAATGTTCACACATACATTCCCAAACCGTGGGATGCAAAGACACTTCACAACATTATTGAGAGCGCCCTCGATGTCTGCGCAGATAATCAGGCCAAGGCTCATCTAGTCCGCGAACTCGAGCAGATCATTGAAGAGATGCGTTTTCTGTACAAGATCTCCCAGACACTGTCAGAAAAAAAATCACTTCCCCGGCTCTTGAGTAACATAATGGAATCAAGCAAACTGCTCATGAATGCCGAGGCCAGCTCTCTTTTGCTGTATGATAAAGGGGACAGAAAGCTCCATTTTCAAGTAGCCACAGGGGCCAAGGGCAAGCTGGTCAAGAAATTCAGCATCAAGCTGGGCACAGGCATCGCCGGATGGGTTGGCAAACATAAAAAGTCACTCTTGATCCCAGATTGCTACGCTGATTCTCGGTTCAATCCTGACTACGACAAACGCTCAAATTTTAAAACCAGATCGATGATCTGCGTGCCCCTGATGCGAAAAAACAGACTCCTGGGAGTCATCCAGGTCATCAATAAAAAGGACGGAAGTCCTTTCGAAGAGCGCGACCTGAGACTCTTCGAGACACTGGCCTCCCAGTGCGCCATTGCCATCGAAAACCACCAGCTCATCGAAAAACAGATTGAATCAGAGGCTCTGGAGCGCGAGCTGGACATGGCGCGCGAAATTCAGGAAAAACTGCTCCCCGAGAAACTGCCGGACTACACTGACATCGAGATCGCCGCCAAGCTCATCCCGGCCAAACAGGTCGGCGGCGACTACTACAACATCCTGCGCGTGGACGACAACCACAGCCTCTTCTTCGTGGCCGATGTGACGGGCAAGGGCATCCCTGCGGCGCTTATCGTATCGACCCTGTGCTCGTCTCTCTCGAGCTATCTCAAACTGAAAAATTGTGAATTCGACCTCATGACCCTGGTTAAGGGGATGAACCTGGTTCTCATCGAATCAACCACTGTCACACGTTTCGCTACAGCCTGGTTCGGCCTCTACCATCACGACACAAAAATCCTCACAAGTGTCAACTGCGGTCATAATCCACCCTATCTGTATCGGCGCGGCGTCAAGGAACCCGTCACACTCGACGCCGGCGGCCTCTTCCTGGGCGGGCTGGACATGCCCTACGAGTCAGAGCAAATCCAGTTGGGTAAGGGAGATGCTGTGATCTTCTTCTCGGACGGCGTCACCGAGGCGTGGGACAAGAAAGAAGAAGAATACGGCGAGGAACGGCTCATCAGCCTGGTCGCGGACTGCGCCCAATGCAGCGCGGGAGACATCCTGACAAAGATTGAAAAAGACGTTAAAATCCACGTAGGTGGCGCCAAGCAGAGCGACGACTTCACCTGCGCCGTATTGAAAGTGTTGTAAATGGACGTGCTTTCCAGACTGGCTTCCGCGCAAGGCAAACGGGAGCGATTCCCAAAACGATAGACGGCCATCACACGAGCCGTTTTCTTGCGATTTTAAATACATGGAAAGCGAATATAACGCCGGCGCAATTAAAACCACTGAAAATATTACTCAACCGTCTGAAAAACTCTTGATTCATTTAGATCACAGAGAGAACCGTTTCACATTACAATCATCAGAAACCTTCAACCGGAGCGCTCCATGATCTCCATCGCCCTGAAACTGCTTATCGCCCATGCCATCTTCGATTTCGTGCTGCAACCCACCGCCATGGCCATGGGCAAGAACCGACACCACACCATCCATGGCAGCACGGAAGAGCAGAAAATGTTCCCCCATTGGCCTTACTGGCTCACGTCCCATGCCCTGGTTCACGGAGGCGCCGTCTGGTTTGTGACAGGCAGCATGACCCTGGGCGTAGTAGAAACTGGTCTGCATTGGATCATCGATTTTGTCAAGTGCGAGGAGCGAATTGGCACACATACGGACCAATTCCTCCATCTCGCTACAAAAGCAGTGTATCTCTTTTTCATTTGAAGGAGGTT
>CAZDVF010000210.1:0-5282 GCA_964508725.1 uncultured bacterium
CCAGTACAAGAATCCGAATCCCAATCCGATCTCTGCAATGCCGACAAAACGTTGGCGTTGGGTTTTTCCTGACTGTCTGCGCTTCAAACGGTCGCGCAGGCGCTGCGCCTGATAGCCAGACAGAACGAAGATAAAAACCACCAGGAGCCGCATCCAGACCGACATGGCGTCCGGAGCGACGAGACGATCAAGAAACTGCCCCCGATCAAACGCGAGCACGTCACGCACCGACTCCAGTATCCAGTAGCTGACGCCGAAGATGACGCCAACCCAGATGAGGTTAAAAGAGCGCCTCTCTCCTTGCTCTTTCTGATTGTTTATTTCCATTCGATCCCCCGAATTGGATAAACTTACAACATGCCGAGATAACGCTCGGCTACGAACTTGTGCTCACTGTCAGGATAGGCATTGAGCAGATGCTGAAATTGTTCTCTGGCCGCAGCACGGTCGTCAAGCCGTGTAAAACAAAGGCCCTGCATCAGCAATGCGTCCTCATGTTTGTACGAAGAAGCATATTGCAACACGGCCTGAAACGCTTCGATGGCCTTTCCATATTCTCCCATCGCATTGTAGCACTCGCCGATCCAATACTGGCAATTGCTGGCCAGCTGATGCGTCGGATTAACTTTTAACATCTCTGAAAATGTCTTGAGCGCGTCCTGGTAATGCTTTTGATCGAAATACTGAAGGCCCAAATTGTACCGCTCTTTGAGTGTCTTGATTTTCTTTTGATTGGTTTTCTCTTTGACCGGTTTCGCTTCTTCAGGCTGCGGTTTATCCTGTTCCTTGAGAATGCCGCCGTCTTCGATGATGCGGATGCGCCGTTTGGTCGGGAGCACACGGATCGCCACTTCCTCTTTCGATCCGGGCGCCAGGTTGACAGTCAAGGTATCAGGTTCAAGGTGATGATATCGGGGTAAATTGTATTCATACACCTTCATGTTCCAGCGTCCGGGTCTGAGTTCTTCAAAAGCAAAGCGACCCCAATGATCGGTCAGCCTTCGCTGAACGTCTTCTCCCTGAACAACCTCAACCAGGATATTGGCCAATCCACGCGGGGTGCTGCTGAGCGAATCAGTTTGGCCGCTTTCTTGTCTGCCTGATCCAAGGACATACAAACCGGTCTGACCATCGCGCCCCGACATTCCGGGAGTCATCCCTGACGCATCTTCTGATTGGGTGTGGAGCATGACTGCGCCGGACAACTCGGCGCTCCGCGTCAGTCCCAGTGGAATGTCGATCTCGAAACCTTGTTGGATGTCCAGCTTCATGGGCATGGGACGATCCGGAATGCGTTTCAGATCACTGGCGATGCGATCAACGCTCATGAAGTAGGTGCCGGGCGTCAACCCGCGGAAGGCGAACCGGCCCCGGCCGTCGGTCACCGCTGTCTGCTGATTCAGCCGGATCACCACATTCTTCTGCGGAGCGCCTGTCATGTCGTCCACCAGGTTTCCCTGGACCACGCCGGCGTCGTGTCTGGTTCCAACGGGGATACCCAGGGGCAAAGTGTACTCAACCAGTATCGCTGTGTCTTTCAGATCCATCGATTGTTTGATCAGAGTCTGACGCGCTCTGATGCTGACTTTGTGCTTGTTACCAAAAAGATGGTCAAGCCGGCACTCAAAAACATCACGGTTTCGGTAATACTCTTCCTGGGTATACTGATTTTGGAAGCTCAAATGAAATAGCGTTTTTTCGCGTAAAGCCAGGCTGATATCGGCACCCAGTGTCATTTGGCTGCGCACTTCTCCTGTATAACGTGCGTTTTTGTCGTAATTGATATATCCCCGATAGGATTGATGCGGAGTGGGTCTGAAGTGAAGACTCACCTGATATTGTTCCATCCGTGCATTGGTGTTCAGCAGGTGGTTTAAGGTTTTGCCTGTTTCGATCAGTGTTGAGAAACTAAATTTCTTGAAACTCTGATTAAGGCGGAGACGTAACGTCCATTCCCGGTAATCAAATTTTGGCGTCTCCATGCGATCGACGCTCGACCGGTGCACCCACTCGGCGTGCAGATTGCCGCTGTTGCCCCACCGGTATCGCGCGCCGAGCTGGATGGACTCGGTCAGCGGGGCCGCGTAACGGGTCGTATCCATCTCAAAATTCTGGCGGTCCTGGCGGACTGTGGCGTTGATTCCCAGATTTTTGAACGGATAAACCATCACATGCCCGTACGCATACCGGGTGTCGTGGTAGTAACCGGCAAAGTCGGGATCAGCGCTGACCAGGTTCACCATATAGACTAACCGGTCATGTCGCCCAAAATATTTAAGCCGGAATGCATCCCTGTTTCGCGCACTGTCTGGTGAAACTGCATATTCCGCTTCAATCTCGGCATTCTTGTAGGGCTTGGACGACACTTGCATGCTGAAGATATCGTCAATTCGCTCCTGAGTATCTTTTCTGAGGTAGAACACAGCCATCTGATGTTGTTCTGTGGGATTGACACGCAGTGATGCGGCCGTCTGTCGGATCGAAGGACTCCGCCAGCGCGACTCCTGATAATACGCTCCAAAGGCAACCTGATTCAACTTGACGCCGCCCTCAACGCCTCGTCCATACCGGGAAAATTCCGTCAGTTGGGACAAGGAGAAGCTCCTGTCGCCTACGTGGAATTGATATCTGTTAGAGGAATAGCTCAGATAGTATTCATCGTGTTGAGCAAATATGGACTTTTCGAAGATGTCCGGACCGCGCAGCCGCAGGCGGACCTGGTGGTTACCTGCTTGATCGATTGCGCCTCGTCCTGACAAATCAAACTGAAAACCGGACCGGTCACGCTGATTCCACTGGGTGACATGCCTGACACCCAGAGTGAGGGGCAGCTTATGGTATCTCGAAACCTTCTTCGCTTTTTTCGGAATGATATTGACCTGCGCCACGGCCCGCGATTGCACACCCTGATCGGGATGCAACATCGCCGTCAGGTAGATAGAGCTGCGCACCGGTTTGGTCAATTCCGGATCGGACTTGACCGTGACGATGATTTTCTTTGACTTGCCATGATGGGTTGGCAGCGCTTCAACACGACTGGACATGGGGAAATGGGAATTATTGGTCACCTCCACGTCCACCCGGTCGTCCGTGTTGCATTTATTGGTCAGCGCAAAAGCGACCTCAAACGGCTCGCCTGCGATGACATATTTGGGGATATCGATGGACTCGACCTCAATTTCGCGAAAGGGCATGACAGTCACAGTGACGGTATCGGCGTCACCTGCAAGGGGATTGTCACGGTCTTGCACGCGGTAGATGACGGCGTAGTCTCCGGCTTTTGTGAACTGGGGAACCAGGAAACTGACAAGCCGGGTATCCTGCGCGCTGCCGGAGAGGTCGAATGCCTGGTCTTGCGAGATCACCTTCCAGTCGCGGGGAAGAATGGTTTGCGACACCATGGAAACGGAGGAGGCCGTGTTATTTTCAACGAGAAATGCGGATGTCACAATCTTCTTGGGTTCAGATGCAACGGGCCCTTCTGCTCTGGAGACGACACGGATACTGTCCCTCGCTGCAGACAGAGCCGTCGTCCAGAACACCAGCAGAAGAATGTGGACAAGCCGCTTCATCGGATCATTCGTCTTCCTTCTGAACAGGTTGATCCTTGCCGTATGGAAGGACCGCCACGGTCACGGTGTAGGCGCCGCTGATGGAGGGAAACTCCCGCGCCCGCACTTCATACGTGACATTGTATTTCCCCGGAGCCGTGCTGTCGGCAACGAAGAAACTGATCCATTTGGTGACGGACTGATATGGATCGAGTTCAAACGGGAAATCTTCAGTGATGAGAATCCATTTGTCTGGAAGCTTCACTCCCGCTTCAAAGAGGTGCCTGCCCGGCGTCACGCTGGAGACCTGAAAACCTGCCGTAACAATGTGTTTGGATTCCGTCTCAAACAATTCCTTGTCAAAAGGCCGGACTTCCACGCCGTTGTCAATGGGACGGACCAGGCCTAGGGCGGCAAATCCGATAAGGATCAAGGAGGGTTTGGCAAGTCTTATCATCTGTTCACCTCAACCGTGTAATGGATCCCAAACAGATCGTCACCGCCGCAGTCAGCCACAATCAGCGCGCGGTACGTCTCTTCAGTCAAATCAGTGAGCGCAATACGGTGACGGACAGACGTCTCGGGATAAACACGCATCACAATACTTTCGAAGATTCCCGTTTTGTTTCCGTCGAGATCAAAGAGTTCAACCCACACAAGCGGACGCAATAGCCGTTCTCCCGGATTGGCAATGTCGATTTGGAGGATTGGAGCATCGTCTTCGCGTACGAGTTGCGTATTGAGAAACTGAAGTTTTCGCATCCCGGATGTGCCGATATTGGTGACCATCTGAATGCCGTACCGAATGACCTGATCGACTCCGATACGTGTGTCCTCCTGCCCGTATGCCGTTTGGGATTGAGGCAGCGTCTCGACCATCAGCATGCTCCAGTATGTGCCGATGAGGGTGTCGGCCTGCGGCACAGTGACTGTGTACTCCACCGTCTGCTGACTGTATGCGGGGATGTTCAGATTCTGGGGGCTGAATGCAATCCATGGGGCGTTCGAGCGGGGTAAAAGGCCCGGCTCGCCGTAGGTCGTCGATCCGTCGCACGAAAACGTGTAATCGGTCTGGTAGATATTGACTTCTTCGCCGGTGTCGCCGTCATTTTGCAAAACGATTGTCCCTGTGTAGATATCGCCTGCTTTGGCCGACATCTCGTGGGTCAGGCCGCCTACAATCGTAATACTGCCCGCAAGGCAGGCGTTTGCGAGAACAATGGCGAAAAGACAACAACCAAATTTTAAAATGGATCGTAACATCTTGTTCATCCTGTGTCGGTGACTGTGTAGCACACTGTTGTGGAGTACATATCCTCCAAATCACTTCCCGCGCCGCTCTGAAGGCCAGTCGCATCGATGGTGAGACTCCAGCTTCCTGTCACGCTAATACTGGCCTGAGTATACCCGGCAGACCAGAAACCGCACAGGATAAGCAAACTGATCAACAGTCTAAAACGTGTCGGGGTCGCCATGGATACTCCTAAACTGTTGTGCAAAACGTGATCATGCGATTCTTTTTTCCCAATTTCTCAAACCACCCTGGATTCCCGATACAAGATTTCGGGAATGACATCCCTATTCACTGTCATTCCCGCATTGTTTTAAGCGGGAATCCATTTTTCAAGATGGATAATAACGAGCAGAATCCAGTCATTTGAGTTTTACACAATAGGATTATTCCTCAGTTGATATCAATCCGTTCCGTCAAGGCGATTGTCTCGGCCGGGC
>CAZDVF010000211.1:0-5260 GCA_964508725.1 uncultured bacterium
AGAATCCGTACGAGACATTCATATATTTTGTGACAAAGTATGGAAAGATGGCGACAACAGCAAAGAAGAAGGCCGCCGGCAGCATAATCCGTGAAAGCACATGATCGATAAATTCGGCTGTTTTCTTACCCGGTCGAACACCGGGAATAAATCCGCCGTGTTTTTGCATGTTATCAGCCACATCAGCCGGATTGAAGGCAATGGCCGCATAAAAATATGTAAAAAAGAGAATGAGTGTCCCAAAAAAGAACCAGTAAACTGGTGAAGTGGGTTGGAAATAGCTGATCAGATTCTGGACAAACTCACTTTGTCTAAAAAGGAACGACTGAATTGTCTGAGGCAAAAACATCATCGCCTGAGCGAAAATGATGGCCATGACGCCAAATCCTGAAACACGAATGGGGATAAAGGTGGACTGTCCTCCGTAAACGCGTCTTCCGATGACCCGCTTGGCATACTGGACCGGAATTTTACGCGTCCCTTCGGTCACCATGACAACTGCAGCAATAATTAAAATCAGAACAGCGAAAATGAACAGCTCCATGATAGGGGCCCGGTTTCCGCTGATCAGATGCTGAATCTCATCGAGAATAGCTGTCGGGAATCGCCCAACGATACCGATGAAGATAATGAGAGAAATCCCGTTGCCAATGCCCCGTTCAGTGATCTGCTCACCCATCCACATGATGAGGATGGTCCCCGCTACGAGGGTAATCATCACCAAAAGACGGAAACCCATGCCTCCGTTTGCAACAGCCTGGATTCCCGATTGTGTCGGAGGAAGATTCTCAAGAAACACACTGGCGCCCAGGGCCTGCATGGAAGCAAGGAAAACCGTCCCGTATCGCGTTAACTGGTTGATTTTCTTGCGTCCCTCTTCACCCTCTTTCTGCAGCCGCTGGAAGTAGGGAACCACAGAACCCATCAGCTGTATCATAATGGATGCAGAAATATAGGGCATGATACCGAGACCAAAAATCGCCGCCTTGCTAAAGGCGCCCCCGGCAAACACATCGTAGAGGCCAAAAAGAGTGTTCCGGCTTTGTGCAAAAAATTCAGTCAATGCAGATGCGTTGATACCGGGCATGGGAATGTGGCATCCAATGCGGTAAAGAACTAGGATCCCTAACGTGTAAAGAACACGGTTCTTCAGGTCAGGGATCTTGAAGATGCTTTGAAAACTCTTGATCATATCAGAATAGCCTTTCCACCAGCTTCTTCAAGTTTTTTGACTGCACTCTCGCTGAAAGCGTGCGCTTGAACTTCCAGGGCCTTTGACACTTCACCATTACCCAGAATTTTCAACGGTACCCGACTTTTTTGTATCAGACGGACTTCATAAAGCTGATCTGGCGTTATTTCGGTCGTATCGAGACGGGCCAGATCACCGACGTTCACAACCTGATACGCTTTCCTGAAGTGGTTGGTAAAACCCCTCTTGGGAAGTCGCCTCTGAAGAGGCATCTGTCCCCCTTCAAACCAGGCTCGTGATTTAGAACCGCTTCTCGATCCCTGACCTTTGTGTCCGCGGCATGACGTCTTGCCGTGTCCCGATCCCTGCCCCCGGCCGACACGCTTTTTCTTTTTCTTGGCGCCATTGGCGTATTTTATTTGACCTAAATCCATAATGTCCTCGAAGAATCTTGCTCTCTATCCCTTGATCTCTTCAACCTGAACGAGATGGGCCACTTTTTGCACCATGCCACGAATCTGGGGCACATCAGGCTGAATAACCGTCTGATGCATTCGACGAAGACCAAGCGCCCTGATGGTTCGTTTTTGGTTTTCCTGACGCCTGATGGTGCTTCTGATTTGTGTGATTTTCAACTTTTTCATGGCATATCAATCCTTACTCACCGTTCCCATTGCTACCGTTGAAGACTTCCTTCAAAGTTTTACCACGCTCTCGCGCAACCATCAAACCATCACGAAGCTGCAACAATCCATTCATGGTGGCCTTGACGACATTGTGTGGATTGGCAGATCCCATCGATTTCGCCAGAATATTCTGGATTCCAGCCGCCTCCATGACAGCCCGAACAGCACCGCCTGCGATTACTCCAGTCCCTGGAGATGCTGGTTTCAACATCACACGACCAGCGCCAAATTTTCCGATAATTGCGTGTGGAATTGTTCCGTTAAGAACCGGAACCTTGACCAGATTCTTTTTGGCTCCTTCAGAGCCTTTCGATATCGCTTCAGTCAATTCACGTGCTTTACCCATGCCCACGCCAACAAATCCGTGGCTGTCGCCCACCACTACAATGGCGTTAAAACTAAAACGTCTTCCACCTTTCACCACTTTGGCCACGCGATTAATATGCACCACACGCTCTTTAATTTCCAGTTCATTGGAATTGATTTTATCCAAAACTAACTCCGCACTTTACACCTAAAACTTAAGGCCTGCTTCTCTGGCTCCGTCAGCCAATGCCTTAACCCGGCCGTGATACAGATACCCGTTCCGATCAAAAACAACGCGTTTTATTTTACGCTCTTTTGCTGCTTCTGCCGTAGCTTTCCCAACAATCTTGGCCACTTCAACTTTGCTTTTCGCCTGACTGATCTCTTTATTGAGTGCTTTGGAATGACTCGAAACAGAAAAGAGAGTACGATGGGTTGTGTCGTCTACAAATTGAGCGGAAATGGCTTTTAAACTCCTGTAGACTGTCAATCTA
The DNA here is from genome assembly GCA_964508725.1 of uncultured bacterium. Taxonomy (GTDB): domain Bacteria; phylum Zhuqueibacterota; class QNDG01; order QNDG01; family DSAB01; genus CAZDVF01. The sequence continues at coordinate 2,679 of CAZDVF010000211.1, forward strand.
GGTACGTCAGTCGTACCCTGTATCTTCTTGCGGATGTGCTTCTTGATCCGTTTCCGCCTGAGTACTCGCCTTGATGTTTTACCTTGCATGAATCAAATCCTTCTAAAAAATACTACACTGTCGCTTTACCAGCTTTTCTGCGGACATATTCTCCATCGTACCGGACGCCCTTGCCTTTGTATGGTTCAGGAGGTCTCAACGAACGGATCTTATCTGCAACCTGACCAACTAAATGTTTGCTCACACCCTTTACAATTACTGAGGTCGGCGTAGGTGCTTCGATGATGATGCCCTCCGGGGGGTGAAAATAGATAGGGTGCGAATAGCCGAGTTGCAACACGACTGATTTTCCCTTGACTTCGGCTTTATAGCCGACACCGATGATCTCCAGTTTTTTCTCGAAACCCTTGGTCAATCCCTCGACCATGTTGTTGATCAAGCTCCTGGTCAAACCGTGAAGAGATTTATGGAATTTCGAATCACTGGGCCGTTCAACCTGAATCACACCGTTTTTAATCTTTACACGCATTTCAGGATGTATTTTCTCTACCAGGGTTCCCTTATCATTCTTAACGATAAGGATCTGCCCTTTTTGTTCAATTTCAATCCCTTTGGGGATCTCAATTGGCATGCGACCAACTCTAGACACGAATCACTCCTTCTTCATCCGACAAAAATGTCACCAAACACTGCACAACAATTCGCCACCCATGTTCTTTTGACGCGCCACCTTATCCGTCATAATCCCTTTCGGCGTCGACATGATGGCAATCCCCAATCCATTGAGAATACGGGGGATCTCTTTTGCCGAGGTATACTGACGATAACCAGGGCGGCTTATGCGCCGGATCCCAGAAATGGCACTCTTGCGGTTTTCATCATATTTCAAATAAATTCTGACACTGCCCTGTTTCTGGTCTTCGATTACCGTGTAGTTGGCAATATACCCTTCTGCGCAAAGAGTCTTTGTCATCTCAATCACGATGTTCGAAGCAGGGACATCAACTTTACTGTGCCGTGCCCGGGAGGCATTACGTACACGTGTTAAAAAATCAGCAATAGGATCGGTCATCGACATAGAAGACACTCCCAAAAACATCTCAGATGTTTGTTTGTCACGTTTCTACCAGCTGGACTTTTTTATTCCGGGGATTTCTCCAGACAAGGCCAGTTCTCTGAAACAAATTCGACATAAATCAAATTTGCGCATATATGCTCTGGCCCTGCCACAACGGCTGCATCGGCTATATTCACGAACCGGAAATTTCTGCTTTCTTTTGGATTTTGCGATCAGTGCTTTCTTCGCCACCGGTCAAACCCTGCCTTTCTTTAATGACACAATGCATAAATTTGTTATGAATTCGAGTCGCCTTCCCGTTTCTTGAAAGGCATACCAAAGGCCTTGAGCAATTCATAGGCCTCTTTATCTGTCTGCGCTGTTGTCACAAATGTAATATTCATCCCCCGAATCTTAACAACCTTGTCGTAATTGATTTCGGGAAAAGTGATCTGTTCACGAATTCCCAGCGTATAATTTCCCCGTCCGTCAAAACCGTTATCGTCAACTCCACGAAAATCACGGATACGGGGAATCGTCACATTGACCAAGCGATCGATAAACTCGTACATCCGAAACCTTCGCAGTGTCACACGGCAACCAATGGGCACACCTTCTCGCAATTTGAAGTTAGATATTGACTTCTTGGCTTGTGTTGTCACAGCCTTTTGACCACTGATGTTCGTCAGATCATTCACAGCACCTTCAAGAAACTTCCCATCTTGTGTGGCTTCGCCGACACCTGAATTGAGCGCAATTTTCGTGATCTGCGGAACTTGCATCACGTTCGTATATCCAAACAGCTTAATCATATGAGGAACAATCTCTTCTTGGTACCGCTTCAGAAGCCTCGGCATGCTGTCTGTTTTCGCCTTGCTCATCTATTCTAATTCTCCTCTACATTATCGCTATGATGTTGACACCAGCATTTCTCCACACCGGCTACAAGAGCGAATCCGTTTCCCATCTTCGAGTACTTTGCGACCCAGACGTGACGGCTCATTACACTTCGGACAGATCACCATCACGTTAGATGCATCAATGGGTGCCTCTTTTTCAAGGATGCCACCCTGCTGGTTTTTTTGTGTCGGCCGTGTATGGCGCTTGATAAAATTCACGCCTTCGACAATGATTCTGTTCGTACTGGGAAAAACCTTGAGGACTTTACCTTTCTTCCCGCTATCATTCCCTGAGATAACCAACACTGTATCATTCTTCACTACTTTCATGTAACCTTCTCCGCTATCCCTACAGGACTTCCGGTGCCAGTGACACAATTTTCATAAATTGTTTCTCACGCAGTTCACGGGCGACAGGGCCAAAGATGCGTGTCCCCTTTGGTTCGTTCTGATCGTTGATCAATACAACGGCATTGTCGTCAAACCGAACATATGTCCCGTCTTTCCGTCCGATTTCTTTCTTGGTTCGCACGATGACGGCCTTGCTGATTTCACCCTTTTTTACACTACCGCCGGGAACCGCATTCTTAACAGAGACAACAATAACGTCTCCAATGCTGCCATAT
>CAZDVF010000212.1:0-5244 GCA_964508725.1 uncultured bacterium
CGAAAATGGTTGACCTCAATGCTCACGATGTCGAGATGGCCATGCGCATCATCGCCGGGACGGCTCGGAGCATGGGCATTGTTGTTGAAGGTTAAGGTGGCGTGTATGAAACATAGCAAGCGATATACAGGAGCAGCCGAAAATATAGACAGGAATACGGCATACAGCCTTGATGAAGGGGTCAACCTTCTGAAAAAGATGGGAACGGTCAAGTTTGACGAGTCGGTGGATATCGCGATTCGGCTGGGTGTTGATCCCAAAAAGTCGGATCAGATGGTTCGAGGCACTGTAGCTTTGCCAAATGGAACAGGTAAAAAAGTCCGCGTGCTGGTCCTTTGCAAATCGCCTAAAGATCAGGAAGCCAAAAAAGCCGGCGCTGATTTTGTTGGACTTGAAGAGTATATCAAGAAAATTGAAGAAGGCTGGAGCGACGTTGACGCCATTGTTGCTACGCCTGATGTGATGAAAGATGTGGGAAAGCTGGGTAAATATCTCGGGCGCAAGGGATTGATGCCGAATCCCAAGGCCGGAACAGTGACTTTCGAAGTGGCGGATGCTGTCAAGCAGCTCAAGGCCGGGCGCATCGAGTTTCGTGTCGATCGGTATGGAAATGTGCATGCAACCGTAGGCAAGATTTCCTTCACGTCCGATCAATTGATCGATAACATCAAAGTACTTATCGATCAGATCATGCGCCTTCGTCCCTCATCTGCCAAGGGACAATATGTGCGCAACGTCAGTCTCTCAACAACGATGGGGCCGGGAATCAAGATTGACCGTGTCACCCTGCTCGGGGATTTGCGTTAGTCTGTATGATGGAGCGATGAAAACCAAGGATCCACGCAATGGATAGACCAGAGAAAGAACAGGCTGTTCAGGAAGTTGCCGATATACTGACAGAGGCCAAGGGTGTCTTTTTAACAGATTACCAGGGACTCAATGTTGAGAAAATCAGTGAACTGCGCGATAAATGCCGTGAAGCAGACGTCCACTATCGCGTGGTGAAAAACACGCTTGCGCGTTTGGCTGCAAAGAAGGCCGGCTGGGATGATTTGGTGGATCATTTTCAGGGTCCGTCAGCAATTGCTTACAGCCTGGATGATCCTTCGGCGCCGGCTCGCATTATTACTGAATTTGCCAAGAAGGCCGAGAAACCCACCATCAAGGTCTCGTTGTTCGAAGGCGAATTTTACGGTCCTGAGAAAATCAAGATGATTGCAGGACTTCCCTCCAAAGAGGTTCTGTTGTCCAACATGGTGCGTGGACTGAATGCGCCCATTCAGAACGTTGTTGGAGTTCTGTCCGGACTATTACGTAACCTGGTTGGTACACTTGATGCTGTTCGTGAATTAAAAGAAAATCAACAATCATAATATTGAAGCTGCTTTGCGCGATGTCACATCGATAATACTGGAGGATCAGAATGGCCGAAGCAAAAAAAACTGACGAGGCTGTGGAAGTAAAAGACCCGGCGGGGAAAGAAGAGAAAAAGGCCCCGCAGAGCAAAAACGTTGAAAAACTGCTTGACGCCGTCAAGAAGATGACAGTCATGGAGTTGGCCGAATTGGTCAAAGCCATGGAAGATGAATTCGGCGTCACTGCGGCGGCTCCTGTCATGGCCATGGCTGGCGCTGCGCCTTCTGCCCAAGCTGCCGAAGAAACAGAAGAAAAGACAGATTTTAACGTGATGCTCGCCTCTTTCGGATCGAACAAAATCCAGGTCATTAAAGTTGTTCGCGCCCTGACCGGACTCGGGCTGAAAGAAGCGAAAGACCTGGTGGAATCAGCACCGTGTGCCGTGAAAGAAGGCATACCGAAAGATGAAGCAGAAAGTGTGAAGAAACAGTTGGAAGAAGCCGGCGCCTCCGTAGAGCTGAAGTAGTTGCTGCCAGCATCCTTGACCTGAAGGAGTGTGGTTTTTTTGAGAAAAGATCCAATAAATAGGATTTCCTTTTCAAAAATTTTATCTGCGGTGGATATGCCGGATCTGCTGGATATTCAGATCCGGTCATTTCAGGAGTTTCTCCAGGGCGATGTACCCCCGGAAAAGCGAAAGAATCAGGGTCTGCAGGAGGTGTTTACCTCCCTGTTTCCCATTTCCGATTCGCGGGATAACTATCTGCTCGAGTTTGTGGAATACCAGGTTGAATCACCCAAGTATTCTGTTGACGAATGCAGAGAGCGTGGCATGACGTTCGCCGCTCCTTTGAAAGCGCGGCTTCGTCTGTCCGTGAAAGAACCTTACGGTGACAAGTCCAGCTACGGAGATACGGTTGATCAGGTCGTTTATCTGGGGAACTTCCCGAATATGACCGACAGGGGAACCTTTGTCATCAACGGTGCCGAGCGTATCATTGTTAATCAATTGCACCGGTCACCGGGTGTCTTTTTTGATGAGAAAATGCACCCCAACGGGACACGGACCTTTTCCGCCAGAATTATTCCCTTCAGGGGATCGTGGCTGGAATTTATGACAGATACCAGCGATGTGCTCTACGTTTACATCGATCAGGGCCGTAAATTTCCTGTTACAACACTCCTTCGTGCCCTGGGTTGTGCCTCAGATGAAGAAGTGTTGCGGTTGTTTAATCTCATCGAAGAGGTTCCACTCGAAACCGCGAAGACCAAGAAGTACATCGGTCGCAGCGTCTATTTTCGCGAGGACGAAGAGGGCATCGTGAACAAGGAGACCGGTGAGGTGGTCCTCGAGCGCGATTCGATTCTTGAGGAAGCCCACATTCCGCTTCTCGAAAGCATGGGTGTCACTCACCTGAAATTCATCGTCACCGAAGATCGTGTCGGTGGGTCAGAAGTGATTAATAACACGCTGAAAAAGGATACCGTTCAGTCAGAGCAAGATGCTGTTGAGACCATCTACCGGCAGCTTCGTTCCGGAGATCCACCAGATCTCGATACGGCGCGTGCACTCATTGATCGCCTCTTTTTCAATCCGAAGCGATACGATCTGGGACGTGTTGGACGTTATCGGATGAATCGCAAACTGGATCTTGATATTTCAGATGAAATCACGGTTTTGACCAAAGATGATTTCGTGGCAATTATCAAGTATCTCCTGACACTGCGAGCGGGAACAGCCACGACAGACGATATCGATCATCTGGGGAACAGACGTGTGCGGACCATCGGCGAGCAGCTTTCCGCTCAAGTCAGTGTTGGTCTTTCGCGTATGGCTCGCACGGTTAAAGAGCGTCTTAACATTGGTGACAGCGACAAACTGACACCTCAGGATCTTGTCAATGCGCGGACGCTTATGTCGGTGATTAACACATTTTTCGGGACGAGTCAGCTTTCCCAGTTCATGGACCAAACCAATCCATTGGCCGAGATGACACACAAGCGCCGGCTATCGGCCTTGGGTCCTGGCGGGCTGACACGTGAACGGGCGGGTTTTGAAGTCAGGGATGTGCATTATACACACTATGGCCGCCTTTGTCCCATCGAAACACCAGAGGGGCCAAATATTGGTTTGATCTCATCTATTGCAACGTATGCACGGATCAATGAGTTCGGGTTCCTCGAGACGCCTTATCGCAAAGTCGAGAGTGGAAAAGCGCAGAAAAAGATCGAATACCTGAGCGCCGATGATGAAGAAGAATTTGTCATTGCGCAAGCCAATGCGCCAATTGACAAGCAAGGCAAATTCCTCAATGAACGTGTGAAAGCTCGTTTCAAGAGTGAATATCCAGTTGTCGTACCAGAAGATATACAATACATGGATGTGTCGCCCAACCAGATCGTCAGCGCGGCGGCGGCTCTGATTCCATTCCTCGAGCACGATGACGCCAACCGGGCCTTGATGGGATCCAACATGCAGCGCCAGGCTGTACCGCTTCTTCAGCCTGAAGCCCCGCTGGTTGGAACAGGGATTGAGACAAAAGTTGCCAAAGATTCCCGCGCACTTCTCACCTCTGATGTCGAAGGCGCGGTGATCAAGGTCAATGCTGAAGAGGTTGTCATCAAGCTCAGTCCAGAAAAGAAAAATCTTGTCGATTTGAATTTTCAGGACACAGTGACCTATAAACTGACGAAATTCCTGAGGACAAACCAGGATACGATGATCAACCAGAAACCCATCGTCTCAGTGGGTGACAAGATCAAGAAGGGTGATGTTCTTGCTGATGGCTGCGGAACTGATCGTGGTGAGCTGGCTCTTGGACGCAATGTGCTTGTGGCGTTTATTCCGTGGCGTGGCTACAATTTTGAGGATGCCATTGTCATCAGCGAACGTGTCGTTCGTGAAGATATCTACACGTCTGTTCATATCGAAGAATTTGAGCTTCAGGTTCGAGATACCAAACGGGGCGAAGAAGAACTGACACGTGAAATCCCCAATGTCTCTGAAGAGGCAACCAAGAATCTGGATGAAAACGGTGTTATCCGTATCGGGGCAGAGGTCGGAGCTGGAGATATACTTGTTGGCAAGGTGACGCCCAAGGGTGAAACTGAACCAACACCCGAGGAAAAACTGCTCAAAGCGATATTCGGTGAAAAAGCTGGTGATGTGAAAGATGCGTCATTGAAGGCGCCTCCGGGTATGAACGGCATCGTTATCGACACCAAGGTTTTCTCGCTCAAGCGTCGTGACGCCAAGACCAAAAAGCAGGATAAAAAGCGCATTGAAACTGTGGAGAAATGGGGCGAACGCGAGAAAAAGCAGTATCAGGATCTTAGGGATGTGAAATTGAAGGCCCTTCTTGACGGTAAAAAATCTTCCGGTCTTCGCGATCGCGAGACCGAAAAGATTGTCGTCAGGAAAGGTGTCAAGTTTACAGATGCAATTTTTGATAAAATCGATTTCGATCTCATCGATCGCACCACGCAGTGGGTTGACGGCGATGAAGACGTCAACCACGCAGTTGATCTCTTGTTTCACCGGTATCAAATCAAGTTGTCCGAAATTGAGGACGAAATAAAAAAGGAGATCGACAAGATCTCTATCGGAGATGAGCTCCCGCCGGGCATTATCCAACTGGTGCGGGTTTATGTGGCGCGAAAGCGCAAGCTTCAGGTGGGTGATAAAATGGCCGGCCGTCACGGAAACAAGGGTGTCGTTGCCAAAGTGGTCCCAGTTGAAGATATGCCCTATCTTCCTGATGGCACGCCGGTCGATATCGTTCTTAATCCTCTGGGCGTGCCCTCACGAATGAATCTGGGTCAAATTCTTGAAACCAGTCTCGGCTGGGCTGCCAAAGTGCTTGATTGCCATTTCGCTACACCCGTGTT
>CAZDVF010000213.1:0-5227 GCA_964508725.1 uncultured bacterium
GGACGTGAACGCTTCGCCATTTTCCGGGCGGTGATTTTTCGAATGCCGCATGAAAACCTGTCGTCCGAATCATAGATTCATTTTGACCGGACACTTATGATTCAGGCTAAAAAGCGAACAAGATGTGAAACTACAAGTAAGATGTAAATACCGCAAACAACTGCCAGCAATTTTTGCATTCCCTTTTTAACAAAGGGTAGAATAAACAGCAGAATACCCATGGAGAGGCCTTTATAAAAGGCCAGGGCGATGTTTCCGAATTTGGTGCAAAGAAAGGCCATGAACGGATTGGCCTCCACGGCTCCATACTGAAATGCAGTATAAGTTACGCCCAGGTCGATGAGGTTGGTGATGAACAGAACTGACCACAGCGCGACATTAAGCCGGAGGGCCTCAGAGTTGTTCTGAAGAATCCAGATGACTCGATATCGCTCAATCCAGGGCGAAATGATGTCCTGAACGGGCGTTGTCATTAACTGATTGAATTGTCTGGAAGGTTCCACCGCTAAAATGCTCCGGTGTTAGAGGGTTCTGCGACAGGAATATAATCATAAAATGACCTGGATAAAAGTAATATTTTTGTCACATGTTTTACAGGATGTTTACATTATCATATCATGTGCAGATATAAATTGTCCGCCTCCAGAGATGAGGAGGCGGACGCTTGCGAAGAGAAAAGGGAAGATCGACGTAAAACAAGGCAATCCAAATCCCGAATTTGCAATCTGCGAGAGGAGAGAAGAGGAGGATTTTAGCCCCCTCCAAATAAGCCGGGATCTGAGCTGCCTTGTGAAGTTTAAGGAAAAATGTCGAGATCGATCCACCAGTGGAATTCGTCGAGTTCCGTCCTGTCGTAGGTTTTGGTGAAATTGGGAACCATGAGCAGCCGGACGTGAAAGTGTCGGGACGGCTTGATCGTCAATCCTGCCAAAAGTGTCGTTGTGACATCGCTCTCTTTGACATCGGGCTGGGTGTACCGCTCCCCAAAATTCGTTTGGGTTTCAGTCTGGCCGTTGCGCGTTTCCCTGCGCAGATCGAAGATGGCCAGGGTCACGTCGCTGGTGCGCCACCACCGAAGGGTCCGGTTGATGCCGAACATCAGGTCGATGGCGCGTGACGGCGCATACCGGAGAATGAGGGGGATCCGGAGCGTGGTCTGAGACGATGCAAAATCCCACCGCAAGGTTTTGATCTCATCCACCGCGAAATCGTAGGTTTCTTCGTTATCGTTGTGCTTCCAGTACGAGTCGGAAAACCGGTCGGCGTTGACGTGTTCGACCGTGCTCAAGTCACGCGTACTGTACTGAACGTGCAGCCCCAGATTGAGCCATGTCTTGGGATGCATCCGCCACTGCAGGGCCGCGGCCCCGTGGTGGGTCCATGTATCATCGGTTCCCGATCCGGTCCGCGCGTCGTGCAGCGCCGAGACCGACCGGTACCGGCTGGTCCACGTATCGCCCTTGTAGTAACTATCGCTGTTGGATGTGTCGCTGATGCCGGAGCTGAGGCTGATATTCACATCGTTTTTCCGGACCCGGTAAAAGAGGATCAACCGTTGGGTGGGGCTGACGTTGGCTGCGATGTTGATTCCCGCGTAGGTTGCCCGGCCGCTGTGATTCCAGCGCTGGGTCTCGTCTCCGTTGCGGAAATAGTAGGACCAGTTGTCGCCCTGTCCGATGGTCCCATTCGTGTAGAGAGATGCGTTATCACGATCCACGTTTTGACTCACGTCGCCTTCGAGACGCCCTGCCATGAGTCCGGCCATCAGATTCTGTGAGATTTGCAGATTCAACCCACCGGAAATATCCCAGTGTCCGTAGTTCTGTGACCGGGTGTTTCCGTGCCGCCAATCCGATGAGTTGCCTCTCGAATAGATATTGCCGATCCACATGTTCTGTGAACCGTAGGTTCCATCCCGGTTGAAGGTGACGCGGCTCAGTCGCAGACCCAGGTGGATCCGGGAGGATAGAGATGCCGCAGAAAGGACAGAGAGGAAATGCCCCTCATGATGCATTTCGTCGCTGCCGCTGTATCGGTCGATGATCGGGAGGTGCATGTTCTCGGTGACGCGGTTTCCGGCGAAGTCGGCTTCCGGCCGGCTGTTGTAGATATCCATGGGAATCGTGTAAAAGGGTTCGTCCTGAAGAATCGCCTGATACGTCAGGCCCAGAGTCAGTCCGCCAAGCCGGTCTCCCAGCGGTCGGGCCAGGTAGGCGACAGAGAGGACCGGTTCAAGGGCTTTGCGGCTTCGGGTGTAGAAGTAGGGATATCCCAAGGAAGCGTAGTCAAGGTAGTGATAGCGCCACATGTTCGACTGGTCTTCGATGTCTTTGACGTTGCGGAAGTTGAGTTTCAGGACGTGGCGCCCCACCGAATCGGCGGCCAGAAACGCCGGATTGATCTGCAGGTTGAGCAGCGGATCGTTCAGCAATCCCACAGCGGCAGGGCCGAATCCGCCGATGCCGTACGGGTTGAAGAAACTGGGATTGAAGAAAAATGTTTCCTGTTCGAATGTTTTCTCCAGCACCTGTTCACCGAAGTACTGGGCCGAAGCAGACGTCGCGTTAGTGAGCAGTCCAAGGACGAGGATCAGTTGTCCGAACCATTTGATGGATTTGGTTTTCATTGTTCTTCCCCGATCTACTTGTTAAGACGTTGGAGCGACGATTTTCCCTATGAACAAAATGGTGTCGGCCTGATTTTCCCTGATCACAAAGAAGAATGGCCGATCCGCCCGGAATGTTGTTCCTGTTGACGTGTACCGGATTTCAACCACGGTGACGGCTGCCGCTTCGGTGCCTTCCTCGTCCACTTCCACAAAGGTCTTGTGGCGGACATGGCTGATGTAGAGATTGGTCGTGTCGCTGATGCGCGAGAAATCGGCCCGTCCCGGATCAAAGGCGATGTCCATGCCCAGTGCTGTGAGCACGTCATTGAGCTTGATTTCGTATTCCACCTTGAATTTGGGCAGTGCGAGTGTCAGAGTGGTTTCGGAGAGCTGGCCGAGCCAGGCGGCCCAATTCTGGGGGGTGATGGTTGCGATCAGATCGTTGACTGTGATCCCGTTCCGAGGCAGAAAAACGGTCATGCTGAAGTGCTCGTCGCCGTAGGGCAGATCGACAGCCTGGAATTCGGGCGTCTCCAGATAGGCCAGATCGGCCTCCATCTGCATCATGCGGCAGGGGACCTGACTTCCGTCCAACGTATTGAACTGGGCGTCCTGCGTCTGATCCGGCTCAAACTGGTAGGTCCACGTGCCCTTGAAGTAAATGGCATTGATCAGGAACATGACAGTCAGGGGATCGATGGCGTCGATGACCTCCTCGATGCGGCCGTGTGTTTTATCCGAAACCCATCCGTTGATGATGCCGGGCGCCTGGGCAGAGCTGAAATCGAGGCTGCGGACTTCAGCATCGAAATAGGTCCGGTTCACGTCGATGAAGTCCTGCAGCACGTCGAAGCCCTGCCTGTACCAGATCGAGTTTGCGATCTCAAACTGGACGTTCGGATCCAGATTCACCAGAAGTGTCATCAAACTCTGAAACGTCTCGTTGATCTGATCCTCCGAAAGATCGGCGAATCCCAGTGTGTTCTGCATGTCTTCGTAGGTCTGTCCGACCGCGCCGTTCAGGGTCATGCCCAGGGCGTAGGAGACGCTCAGAGGCGAGATGAAGAGGTTGGAATCGGGCTGTGCGTCCGAAATGGCTTTGAACAGATTGATACCGAAGATGTTGTCTGCTGCTGCGACTTGTTTCTCCAGAGTCGTCATCTCCCGAACGGTATTCTTGACGGGCGCTGTGGTGTGATCGCGCTGGCAGTTGAGAGACAGAGCTCCCAGCAGTCCGAGTGCCAATGCCAGGTTTTTTGGTTTCATTTTTCCTCCACTTCCATCACGAATTTACAGTCGGTTGGATGAATGTACGATGTACTTTGGCTGCATCAGCCCTCCTCTAAGTTATGATGAGATGATGATTAAGCGGTTGGTTTCGTGCAGCGCTTCGATGAGTGTTCGCAACTTTCCGGGGATGTCGGCTCCGTCCTCGACGCGCACGGTCTTTGATCCGAATGTGATTTCGTAATAGAATCCGTCCGCCCTGCGCCTTTCGGGGATGTATGCTCCCTTCAGCGTGAAAAAAGCTGCCTGGTTGAAAGCTGTTCTCAGGTCGCTGTGCTGATCCTTTGTCAGCTGATACATTGTTGTGTCCCCTGCGGTATGGACCATTTCCGCCAGTCCGTTTTGATCGATGGATGTGGTCTGGTTGATGCCGGCGAATCCGCCGGTGATGGTGAAGCGAATCGCAGGCGCGTTTCCGCTTCCGAATGGATCGAGTATCCCGCAGGCGGTCAGGCTGAGAGCGGCTGCCAGAGCCAGAAGACGTCCGATACTACGAAAAGAATCATGTTGTCGGTGAACTGTCATTCATTTTCCTCACAGAACTGGAATGGTGAAAAACAGAAGGACAATCAATTATCGTGATCATTGTCCATGTCCTTGCATCGGTTCAGCCACTCCAATTCTAATTACAGCGTGTAGACCAGCAGCGCTTTGAACGCATCGCGCCGGCCTGGCTCGTAGATCCGCAGGAGGATTGTGTCACCGTTTCCCATTGTTTCTCGATAGTGCTTTCGAAGGGGAGCCAGTCCGAAACAGATTTTTTGCGTTATCAGGGCTTCGCCTGAATCGTCTTGTGAATCGTGGGAGAGTACTAACTCTGCCTGGGCGGGTTTTGATTTGAGAAATCCCTTTGCTCCAAACAGCGTGAAGCCGTGCTCTGTTCGCCCACCGCTGAAACGCACTTTCAGCTGTAGCTGGTCTCCCGAGAGTGAGGCATCCAGGATCTCTGCAGCGGTGTTGTCTTGTGCGAGTGTATTCAGGTCGTCAACGAGTATGATGTCCTGTCCCAAAGATGCAAGGGTCGACGACAGGGAATCGGCGTGTCTGCATCCAATTCCTCTCAGCAGAAAGGCTGCAAGGATGAAAGTGATTGGTTTGTGAATCATAGGTCAGGCCGCGCTTTTAAGATTAATGCGTTAGCGGCTAGGATCATTCAAGAAGTGTGCCAGAAGGGAGTGGCCGAATTGTCCACTTGGTGTTGGGGGGTCGACGGAAAGGGCTTGTTTTTTTCTCAAAGAATATTCACGGTTTTGTGTGGGGGAAATCATGTCAGATGATGAAAAATCGGTCATGCGTTAGATGTTTCTTTTCTTTACAAGAAAAGAAACAAAA
>CAZDVF010000214.1:0-5204 GCA_964508725.1 uncultured bacterium
CATGACACCAAAAACCGGAACAATGCAAAGCGGTGCAGATGATACGGTTCAATCCACTGGTGATTAAAGTTGTCAATCCCATGACACATCCCTTTCGATTTATCCGAAGAATCCCACCAGGTGCAGCAGGGTTTCTGTCCAATACAGAAATCGGACAGTGATGTAGTCCACGGCTTTGTTTTGCGATTTGACGGTTCGGCTGTTGTTGGCAAAGCACGCATCAAGCACCAATTTGTGGTCGGGATCCACTGCGGCCCAGGTGAGTTTTGCAGGGCGCTTCACGTCGATCTTGAACCAGCGATCTTCGCCGTCCCAGGTCTGCCGTAGAGTGTCGCCATCCTCAAAGGTCAGAAGGATGTCCACAGGCACAACAGCCTCTCCCTTTCGGTGGATCTTGACAATGGAGCGGTAAAGGTCCTCCTCATCGTCCTTGGATGCGGCGTCATTGGGAAGCAGTGTCCGTCCAGAGGCTTTATCAAAGAATCCCTTGGCCTCGTGATTTCTTCCCGTCCACACCGAGGATACGCGATAGTCGAGTTCCAGCGATCCACTCAGGAATTGATCGAAGAACCAGGCATAGTCCTGACCGGTGACTTCGTTGACCACGTCGATATAGTCCCGGCTTTTGGGATGACGGAACTTCCAACGTTGAAAATAGGTCCGCATGATGCGGTCCATCGTTTCACGACCGATAATGTTTTCCAGAGTCCAGAGCATGAGGGCCGGCTTGCTGTACGAATGGGCGCCGTATCCTCCAGCGATATAGGTCCATGAATCGCGAAGAGTGCGGTCGTACCGGGTGAGGCCGATGTAGCTGAGGCGCTGGTAGGCCAGTTCTCCCGCTCGCAGTCCGGGCAGATTGAGTATTGAAGTCTCATCACCGAAACAGGCGTCCATGATGCGGCATTCGGTATAACTGTTGATTCCCTCGTCGAGCCAGGCTTCCTCGAATTCATTGTTGCCCACGATGCCGTACCAGAAGTTGTGGCCAAACTCGTGAATCGTCACCATTTCGGTCATCAACGCTCCGCTTGGCATCTTCCAGAAAGCGCCTCCGGTGAAGAGCATGGGGTATTCCATGCCGGCCACGTCGAAGCAGCCTGTGGGCGGATCGATGACCGTGACGCAGGGGTAGGGGTAGTCGCCGATCCAGTCCGAGAAAAAGTCCAGCGTCTTCCGCATGCTGTCCATGTACCGGTCAACGGAAGATGCGTGATCCTGATCGTAGAGGAGCGTGACCTCCACGTCCCGATGGGTCATCCGGGCTGTCCGATAATGCGGCCAGGCTGTCCATGTGAAATCGTGAACGTCTTCGGCCCAAAACCGCAAGGTTTTGGTGTGCTCTCCATCCAGTGTCTCCTGCAACTGTCCTGTTGAACCCACGACGTATGGTTTGGGCAGGGTGATAGAGACATCGTACACGCCGTAATCGGAAAAGAATTCGCTGTTGGCGTGATACTGGTGGCAATTCCAGCCATCCTCTTCGAGCACGCCCACTTTGGGAAACCACTGGGCCGCGAAGAAATAGTCCTTGTAATAGCCGTTCCTGCGATAGACTCTGGGAAGCTGAGTGACAAAGTCGATCTCGATGTGGATCTCCTGACCCGGCCTGATGGATGATGGCAACGGAATGCGCGCCACGGTCCGGTCGTCCGCATTGTCGTCGTCGGGATGGATGAATTCCATCTGTTCAGTCAGATCCACTCCGTTCAGTATCCGGATCGTACGGATGTCAATCCAGCCCCATGCTTTCTCTTTGGCCAGAAGACCGCCGCCGCTCCTACTCTCCTTGAAAAAGGTGGATTGATTGTTCTTGAACGCATTCATGTAGAGGTGGAGCTGCAGTTCGTCGGTGGGCCGGTTTGTGATGTTACGCCATGTGAGGATCTGATGACCTGTGATCTGTTTCTTCTCAACGTCGAGGGCCACCTCCATCTTGTAATTGGCGTTTCTGGGGCTCAGAGGCTCCTGGAAAATGACCTGTCCTGCTGCGATCGTGAAGTGTGCCAGCACGATGCAGGTTACGAGGTGTGCGTGTCGCATGATGCACCTCCGCGGTTTTGTGTGAGATGACCGGTTTTCCCATATCCTGTCAGACAGAGACAAGAGCGGATTGTTGCAGTGATGATCAGAAGCCATCCTAGAAGATAGATGGCCAGCCGTTCTCCCGGTGTCTCTGCGTATTTCAGAAAATAGCGATAGAATCCCTGATGTGATTTCCAGATGGCGGCGACGCCCAGGCTGCGGATGCTGGCGCCTCCACGATGAACAGCACGCGCATCGGGCAGGAACACAATGCGCCACCCTTTTTCATGGAATCGGCGGCACCAGTCCACATCATTAAAGAAGAGGGGGAAGCGGGAGTCCATGGAGCCGACCTGCTCAAGAGCTTCCCTCCGAATCAGGAGGCACGAGGCTTCGGGTTGATCCACATCGCGCTGCGTCCGATGGTCGAAGTCGGGCATTCGCCATCCTGTACAAAAGCGGGATGACGCCACGCGGGGAAGTCCGGTCAATTCGAGCAGAAGGTCTTTGATGGCGGGGAAACGACGGCAAGACGCCCGAATACGTTCCTCTTCGTCCACAAGCTGGGGCGCGGCGCAGCCGACATCGGGATGGTTTTCCAGAAACCGGACCAGCGTGTTCACTGCGCCAGATTCGAGACGCACATCCGGACCAAGAAGCAGAATCCACGGCGACCGGACGTCCGGCAGCGCCTGGTTGAGACCTTCTGCGTAACCTCTGTTGACTGGATTCCGCGTTGTGTCGATATGTCTGTCCAGATGTTTCGAACAATAGTTTTCGATCCGTTTCCGCGTTGCGTCACGAGAGGCATTATCCACAACATGAACGTGGACGGACAAATCACTCCACGGGATGGCGTCCAGGCACGGGATGATGTCAGTTTCATTTTGGAAGGTGATGATTAGGATGGTTAGGTTGACAGTTTCCAACGGATCTCATCTTAAAGTAAAATGTGTTGTGCTTTTCGGTTTTGCATGGGTTGGACAACTTACGTCGATGACGGATTACTTGTTTTGTTTTTTCTTGAGATCTTCGATTTTATTCTTGTAGGTCTTGTTCTGGGGGTTTTTCTCAAGCAACGTTTCATAGACCCGAATCGCTTTGGCGAACTGACCCTGAGCAGCGTAAATCTCACCCAGAGTAGGGCTGACTATCTTGCCTGTTTCACTTTCTTTTGATGGCTCTGTGGCCTGAGGCTTGCTTTCCACGGATTTTTCGTCAGGCAATGCAGGCGTTTCTTCCTTTAGGCTGGATTGCTCTTTGACTTCTTCCGGGATATCCCATGGAGCGTCCGATTCAATGGGAGTTTCATCAGCAGGGGCCGTTTGCACAACAGGAGATATGTCCTCGACTTTTTCGGGAGTCACGTCATCCTGGAATAAAAGAGGTGTTTCCTCGTCTTTAGTATCAGTGATATCTGATTCAAGTATGGCCTCGCTGTCATCAGATGCGACCAGGGGTGTAGCCGCTTCTTCGATGGCTTCATTCAGATCAGATTCGCTTTCCAGATCGGCAGCGATGTCGTCCGATTCTTCTTTTCCCGATTCGAGTTCCTCCTCGGCTGAAATCTCCAACGCATCGATAGGCGGAGGCTCATCTTCACTGATCTCTTCTGTGGGAGCATCAGGCATGAGAACATCGTCAAGATCGGAACTGTCGAGGTCAACGGATGCGGCTTCGTCTTTGTTTGCTGCCGGTTTTATCTGTTTTCGCGTCAGATCGCGAGATTCCTCGTTGAATACTTCTTCCAGCTCTTCGACCCAGTTCTTTTCCTCGTCTTTAATAACGATGTCTTCAAGTTTCGCGGCTGGTTCTGTTTGCTGTAATGGATTAATGTCCAGATCATCTTTGGATAGATCCTTATCCTGTCTCCCTGTGAAAGAAGTCTCCAATTCGGAATCGAGATTCTCATCCAGTGTGACAGGTTCCTCTGTGCTTTCGTCAGTCAGAATGTCGTCAATGCTTTCCGGTTCTGCGTCTTCTGTGTTAAACGTCAAGTCTTTCATTCGAGTCGTTTCTACAATCGGCGTTGTATCTTCTTTTTCACTCAGCTTTTGAGGTAATGGTGTTTCGTTTTCAAAATCCTCGGTGAACTGGAAGGTTTCAAGCATCTGGCGGGCTTCTTCTTCCAAAGGATCAATGCGCAAAATATCTTTGTAGTTAGCCGCTGCTTTGGTTTCCCAACCTGAACGGGTCATGAGATCGCCGAGTTGCTTGTGAGCGGCCAAATACTGTTGATCGTGGGTCAGGACATTCTTGAATGCTGATTCGGCCTGATCGCGGTCACCCTTGGCAAGGTATGCCTTGCCCTTAATGAAGTAACCCGTGACGTAACCTGGATAGGTTTTTATTCCCTCTGTACAGAGCGTAATTGCCTCATCGATACGACCGGTCCGCAGATATAGGTCGGCTAAACGGGCAAAGAGAAGAGATCGGGGATTATCCGTCATCCGGCCTTCCAGATACTGGATGGTTTCTTCCACGTTCATGGCTTGAACCTCAATGTTGTCAGGATATGTGGTGTCTGTAGCGGCGCTTTTTATGGTCGATTCGAATGGATCTGGCAGAAACGTCATCCATCGGAATCGGGAACCTCTTTTCAAAAACTGAGATGTATTGTCACGCGTATGATATACTATCAGGAATCGATGTTTTTTCACGTTGCGATCGGCATCAAAATGTATGAAAATAGAGATCCAATCGCAAGGTTTTTTCCAACAACCGTCCGATAAAAGGGGAGAGAGATATCACCACCCGGAAACAGCTTTATTCAGCACTTCTGTCACAATTTTTTCGATTGCCTCTTCGATGCCTTCACTCCGTTGTCCGCTCGAAGCATAGCTGCCCCAGCGGCTCCAGGTCTCCTCCCACAAGACGTTCCTTTTTTTCACGTCTTCAAAGGCGATTTTCACAGTCAAGGTTACCCTGTAACTCGATGCCTGTTCGTTCTGGTCGTACTGTCCTGCTTCGTCCACAACATTAAGAATAGTTCCGCGGAGACTCGCATCACTTTCCCTGGGATTGGCGATCCGCAGGGTGTTATCTCTGGTAAAGGCATCCACAAGGGCGTTGGTTAAATCCTGATCAATGCCGATCTCGGCGGTTTTATCTTCAAAAAGCGGAATCGAAAGCGTCTTAATGTGTGACGGGATAGCCGATCCTGAGAACGAGTAGACGCC
>CAZDVF010000215.1:0-5195 GCA_964508725.1 uncultured bacterium
CTGGATAGAGCAACGGACTTCTAATCCGTAGGTCACAGGTTCGAATCCTGTCGGGGGTACTTGTCCATCCTTTCATGATCACAGGATTTTTTCCAATCTTCCTCATGCCACACAGAATAGCCACGTGCACAGTGTTTGTTTTCACCGCAGTCGTCTGTGCTGCGCAAACGCCTTCGAACAATCTGGATCTTATCTCCCGATTTGGATGCGTCAACTGCCACACTGATCTCGAAATGGACTCTGATCTCAATGACCTGCTGCCCAATCTTTCGTACGCTGGTCTCCGGTATCAGTCGTCGTACCTGTTCGATTTCGTGCAGAATCCCACGCGATATCGAAAGCACATTGGTCCCGCGCGCATGCCCGATTTCAAACTCAGTGATGCGGAAGCCCTGGCCCTGGCACTGTATCTGGAGCAGCAGAATCAATTGCCTGCATCCTGGCCGATGTATCCTTCATCAATACTAAGGACAACATCCAGCGATGAATCGCGCTCCGAGATTCTGGAAATCGAAGACCAGACTTGTCTGTCGTGCCACACGCGAGACAACCGGGGGGGAGCGTTCGCAGTTGATTTGACAACCGTTGGACACCGGCTGCAATCCGACTGGGTGCGGATGTATCTGGCTGCCCCGATCTTGTTCGACGTCCCTCCGACTACCATGCTCGAAGTGTTTTACTCATACTCCAGCGGACGATTCATCCCGTTACTCAGTAGTCCGGCAAAAAAGATCAGCCAAATAACCGACAGATTGTTTGCGTGGGGAAACGACTCTCTGGCCATCTTGTCCACCAAATTGGATTCGGTTCGGACCCGTTATCCCGACGTTACATCCGATGATGGAGAGCGGATCTTCCGCACTCTGAACTGCGTGGCATGTCATAACCACAATACCATCTCGGAACCAGGAGAAGCCCTGGCTCCGATCCTCACCGGAGAGCTCCGTCGTGTATCTCAATCCTGGCTGGATGCATACATTGCATCGCCTTATGCATTGCGTCCGTTCGGATTTCTGTCCCACACAGGAACCCGCATGCCCGATTTTCAAATCTCTTCACAGATCGCATGGAATCTTGCAGAAGAGCTTGTGCACCAAACGATCCCTTCTCCCGGTATGCCGTGGATAAAGACCGCCCCGCAGAAGATCACAGCTTTCTCAATGGACAAAGCGCAGACTTTGCTCAAAGAGAAATTGTCCTGCCTGGGCTGCCATCGTATTGGTGTGGAGGGCGGGAGAATTGGTCCGGATCTGTCGCATTTGAATCAGCGTCTTCAGCCGCTCTATGTCATCAATCAGATTTTAGAACCGCAGCAGGTTTCCGGCAGTCCGGTCATGCCGAAAATCGTCCTCTACGATAAAACACTGCGGCTCATTTCCAACTATCTTTACCAGCAAGACAGCACGGCCGTCGATTCCACGTATTTGAATCTGTTGGATGTCACTCCGATTGTCATCAGTAATCCACAAACGGCGGAGGAAACCTATCTGCGATTCTGCGCCATGTGTCACGGCGTCACAGGCGACGGAGACGGCTACAACGCGGCATACCTGCCAAAGAAGCCGACAGTTCATTCGGACAGCACGGCTATCTCCATCCGTCCGGACGACACGCTATTCGACGGGATTTTTGCCGGAGCATACATTCTCAACAAGGATCCGTACATGCCACCCTGGGGCTTCACTTTGACGCGACATCAAATCAGCGCCCTTGTGTCCCACATTCGGACACTCAGCCGAAGCCAGGGACCTGAATGGTCACGGGATGACAAACCGGTGCGTGAATGACAATGAGTAAAAAGCATCGAAAAAAGAAAAAGCACGTCAGCCAGGTCCAGAGAAAACATACTGACCACGGAAAGCAAGCGGGCGATCAATCCCGGTTGCAGGATGTCAAGTCTGCGCCCGATTCGAAAGATAGTCGTATTTCAAACGATTCGTTTCCACCGAAATCGTCAAAACAATCTTCCACCAAAAGAAATATCTTCAGATGGATTCAATCCGGGCCGATTAAAACCTGGCATGCGGTTGCCGCCGGGGCAGTCATTCTGGTCTTGGTGCTGATCGTGCTCAATCCCTTCGGAATTGGCAGGACATCAACAGGTGGATCCATTAATGACGACCTGATTACCGGTGGGGGCCGGTTTCCGCCCATGAAACCATTGCCGCCTCCTGAAGAGGAGGTTGCGTTTCAAGAATTCGTGGGATCCGATTCGTGCATGCTGTGTCACATCGAACAGTACTCCCTGTGGCGCAACTCCACTCACGGACGCGCCGGCGGCGATCCGGATGATGTCTGGATGTTCGCACGCTTTGACAACCAGCCACGCAAGTTTAATGATGCAGTCTTTATCCCGCAAAAGATGGATGATGGACGATTCGTTTTCATTGTCAGGGAGTATGGAAGACCGGAGCAGGTGGTTTCTGTTGATGCGGTTGTGGGCGGCGGGCACATGGAAGGAGGGGGGACGCAAAGCTTTTTCACCGAATATCCTGACGGGACGCTCCGCTTTATCCCTTTCGACTACAATCGGACAGACGCTGTGTGGTTTGTCCAGTTGGCCGATTTTCGGTGGGTGCCGATTTCGGAGGAAGTCTCCATCCGTAACCTGTACAACTGGCCCCCGCATCGCATTCTGGGCACGTATGATCAGTTTGCAACCAATTGCCAGAACTGCCACGGAAGCCAGATACTCGTGACATTTAATCCGGACAAGAAGAAGTACGAAACCCGTTACACCACGCTGCAAATCAATTGTGAATCGTGTCATGGACCAGGCCGAAAGCACATCGACCTGATGCGGACTGCTGACTTGGATACGCTCACCGATATCCAGATCACGGTACTCTCAACAGTCAACAAAGACGAATCACTCAACAAATGTTTTGAATGCCACGCTGTCAAAGCAGCCTTGACCAATGATTTTTTGCCGGGAATGGATATGTTCGATCACTATTCCCTCAAACTGCCCATTCTCGCTTCTATCCCTTATCTTCCGGATGGGCGTATTCGTGAGTTCGCTTATCAGCAAAATCATATTTTCAGCGATTGTTACATCAGTGGATCCATGACATGCATCGATTGTCACGATCCCCATTCCCAGCGCTACAGAGATATTACCTTTCAAACGCTGGTGGGCAAGTTTGACGATGAGCAATGCCTCGACTGTCATCCCAGCAAACGGGAAGACCGCGAACACCACTCATACCATCAAACCGATTCGCCGGGCAATGTATGCACAGCCTGTCACATGCCGTTCCTCCAGCACCGGATGCTGGGCCCGCACGTCCGGTTCGCCCGGTCTGATCATGTTATCCCGATTCCTCGGCCTGAATTTGATTCCAGCCTGGGGATTGAAAACGCCTGTCAACAGTGCCATTTGGACAAATCCATTGCATGGCAGCAGCAGAAAACTGATGAATGGTACCGAACCATCAAGCCGCATAATGCGCAGCTTCGGGCCAACATGCAGGCGCAGAGTGTGCGGGACATCCACGAAGCTGCAGATCTGCTCCTCGCCGATGCGGATGTCTACTTTCCGGCGGCCCAGGTCACGGGACTGTTTGATTTGATCAAGCGGTTTCTCATTCCCGACATGCCGGCATTGGATAAATCCATCGTCGAACAGCTCAAAGAGCATTGCCACAGTCCTGACCCGGATGTCAAGGCCCTGGCTCTGGCCGCGCTCCACCTCTCTTCGGACCACAAGGAAGACATCCACACATTTCTCGTTTCCGAACTGGATTCGCTGGGAGAATACGCAACACCGGTGCGGTATCGATGGGGTTTTGCCCTGGAGTACGTCGGAACGCTGTTTACGCTGAAAAAGGATTACAGCAAGGCCATCCGCACTTTGCAGAAATCTCTGGAGATCAAACCGGCCGATCCGTTCACCATCGCCAATCTCGCCCACGTTCACACTGTATCGGGTAACCGCAAAAAAGCCCTGGAATTAATCCAAACAGCCATCGACATTGAACCGACCAAAGCACCGTTTTACTTCCAGCTTTCCAACCTGTATTCTTCGATGCATCGCGAAAAAGACGCTGCTGATGCATTGCGGAATGGTCTCCGGTTCGATCCTGAAAACCTGGCCGCACGCCAGGCACTTCACCGGCTGGAACAGCGGGGATTTTGATCCCGGTACTGTAGAAGCTCTGATGTCGCCTGGCGCCCTAACCGAACACATCCGACTTCTTGCCAATTTTACTGGAATCGATGCGCTCGGATTCGCTCCTGCATCTCTGTTCACCGATTATGCACTGCAGCGATCGAAACGGAGCGATCCCCGGCAAACAGTGCCTGATGCCCAGGCCATCATCGTTGCAGGGATCTACATCGGCGAAGTGACGCTTCCGGTTTGGGATTATCTGTGGTATGGCAGAACAAGCTGACTTTTTCTTTCGGAATATTTCTCGGATGTAGTCCAGCCACTCAAACCAAGTGTCCGCGCACTATCTGATGCGGGACACCGTGCCGTTGTGTGCAAGGGCGGATCGATTATACCGCTGAAATTGGCCGCAGTCCGCGCCGGATTGGGATGGCAGAGAAAGCATTCGCTTCTGATCTCCAAACAGTTCGGTACGTTTCTGGCCCTGGGCGGCATCATCACCAACGCCCGCCTGGAACATACCGAAAAGGAGGAACCCAACCGCTGTGGGTCGTGCACTGCCTGTCAGGATGCGTGCCCCACCAGAACCCTTGATAAGCCCTATGTCCTGAATCGGCGCCGCTGCCTCTCCAATGCGCTGCAAAACGAAAGCCTGCCGAAGACGATCAGGCCAATCCTGGCCAACCACATTATCGACTGTGAAATCTGCCAGCTCGTCTGTCCGTGGAACAGAAAACACCTAGATCGTCCGCTGGAGACGAAAATAACTCAGGTCTTCCAACAACAGATAGAAAGGTGGAACCGGTTCTTTTATCTTCCCGACCTGGCCCGATTGTCAGAAAGTGAATACAAAGACACACTGGAGCACCTGAATTCAAGAATACCGTATCACGTATTTCGAAGGAATGTCCGGGTTGCGAAGGAGAATGCGGAGGAAGGTGTGGTTTAAATCTGTTCAGCGAGAATATCTTCCTCGAAACCACACGCATCTAACATACTGGGTATTGCACGCAGGAGTGCCTGCTGACACGAGGACAACTTATTATTTCCGTCAGTTCCGAAATCAGGGTGTCGTGCTGGGCTG
>CAZDVF010000216.1:0-5171 GCA_964508725.1 uncultured bacterium
TTGGATCCGGTTTTCTTGACGATCCAGTTGACGGTTTTGGACGGCAGCTCTGCTGATCCGCCTGAGAAGAGAAAGTAGCCTGGACTTTGCGGTGCGTTGCCCTCCAGATGACCAAGCACAATCCGCTTACTGCCCGAGAGAATCTCGCAGTTTGTGCATTCTACAGTCACAATGATGGGATCGTCCCGTCTGATCTGCCTGGCGACCTTCGAGATGTATGTGGGAAGAAATCCCACATTGGCTATTTCAGATTCCACCTTCACGATATCGCTGGACAGGTCCTTCTGCGACACCCGGTGAATCCGCAGAAGAGGTGACAGAGAGGCCTGGTAGAGGTTGAATTCCGTGTACTTTTTGCAGATTCTTTCCAGACCGGCATCGATGGGCGCGATTTTCTTGACCCAGCCGCCGATCTCCACGCGGCCCAACTGGGGATGGTCAAACGGTTTCCAGTCGATATAGTACTTGCCGCCCTTTTCTTTATCGTTCCATTGAAGGAACTCGATTTCCGAGACCTCGCCGTCCTGATTGTAATCCGCGTCAACGCCGCACATTTCCGGGCTGAATGCGTAAATGCCAAGATGCCGGTACGCCCAGCTCATGAACAGGCCGTATCCGTAGGGTCCTGGCTTCCGTCGGTTGCCCATGATTGTATCGTAGTAGAGTCCCTCAACCAGATCGCCGTCTGTGATTTCCTGGAATTTGTCCGTCATGTGCTTGTAAACATAGAAATCGAAATCGGGCAAAGATTCATCCGGCATATTGGTAGGCGGACGGAGCAGGAAATCGATCTGCCATCCCCCGCCGTGGATGGAGTAAGCGCCTGTGATGTTGGGACGTGCCGAGATAAACTCAACAACAGACCGTGATTCAGGGATGGACAACGGATGCGCGCCAGATCCGCTCTGCGATGGATTCCAGTTGAACGGATAGTTCCTGTTGACGTTAATTCCGCCGATGCCGTCTTCGTTGAAGCGTCCGTCGCCGTCGTTGTCGATTCCTTCAGTGATCGTGCGGTACTGACCCTTTTCTCCATCTTCACGGACAGTGAGCAGACGTGAATCAAGGGGCGACACTTTGAGCGGACCGGTCTCGTCGCGGATACGCATGACCGTAATGGCACCGTCGCCGTTCAAATCTTCCACAGGATCTTCATCCACCAGACCGTCGCGGTCGCTGTCGTATGGTTTGGCATGGCTGATCATGCCCGGCTCTGTCAAGTAATAGTCTGTGCCGTCAGGATTGACCTTGGGCATGATGTAGATAACCCGGGTATCAAGCAGGTTGGTGATGAAGGGATCCTTGCCATATCCAAGCAAGAGAACCTGGGCATCGTGCATGACCATGGGCGTACCCACAGGTTCGTCGGGATGTGTGCCGCCGTCTGCCCAGAATCCAGGCTTGTCTTCGCCCGGACCGGTTTTAAAATTGGTGATCTCCAAAACCCAGAGCGTTTTGCCCTGATAACTCTCGCCGATGGCGTGAAGTTTGGTCAGATCAGGGTAGAGTTTCGTCCACGTCTTGAGTGTTTCGGTCATTTCGCTGTGGAGCTGATAACGGTCAAAAGGCACCTTGGGGAATGTCTGTCCGAAAACTGAAACAACACTGTACATGCCGAGCAAAAATAATCCAAAAAGGACGACCTGAATTCTTTTCATTGGATGGTCTCCTGTCAAATTTGGCTATTGAAAAGAGAGACGTAACCGGCGGGACGTCTCTACCGAAATATGGAGGGATTATTTTACCGCTTGATGGATGCGATTTCTTTAACAGCCTGAATGGCCGAATCGACGTGCTCCTCGGTATTGAACGGCCCGAGACTAAACCGCACTGTGCCGTGAATTTTATCCGTGCCCAGTTGGGCGTGAACCAGGGGCGCGCAGTGGAGCCCTGTACGGCAGGCGATGTTGTAATCTACGTCCAGTATCGTGCCCACATCGCCGGCCTCCCAACCCGCAATGTTAAAACACAACACAGCGTTTCGATTTTCTGTTGATTCAGCGCAATACGTGGTGACTTTGTCGATCCCATTGAGGCCGTTTCTAAGTTTGACCCACAAAGCGATTTCGCGTTTGTGAATGTTTTCGAGGCCCTCCTTCGCTATCCATTTCTGACCCGCGTGCAGACCGGCAACGCCGACGATGTTGAGGGTGCCGCACTCCATGCGGTATGGAAATTCATCCAGATGATAGGGATAAGCTGAACGCACACCGGTTCCGCCATGACGCGTTCCCTTGATAGGTACATTCTCTCCGATGTAGGATCCGCCGATGCCCGTGGGTCCCATCAGTCCCTTGTGTCCCGTGAAGGCTAAAAGATCGATGCACATGGCCTGGACATCGATCTTAATCGTGCCGGCAGTCTGGCTGGCATCCACTGCGAACCAGATTCCCGCCTCGCGACAGGTCTTCCCCACTTCAGCCACAGGCTGGACCGTGCCGATCACGTTTGATCCATGATTCATGATCACCATTTTGGTATTCTTTCGAATGGCTTTCTTGATATCGTCAGGATCAACATATCCCCTTTCGTTAAACGGGACATAGGTTACATCACAAACACCGTCGCGCTTGAGAACGTTCAACGGACGCAGGACCGAGTTATGCTCTACATAGGTTGACACTACATGATCACCTTTGTCCACCATGCCCTGGATGATCATGTTGAGCGAATCAGAAGCGTTGTAACTGAAAGTGAGATGATTGGGATTTGATCCGTTGAAGGATGTTGTCAGCATTTTCCGTGTCCCGTGAACCACAGCCTCTGTTTCAAGGGTTGCGTCGTACCCAGATCGTCCTGGATTGACACCATGTTTCTGGTAAAAGGTGTGCATAAAATCATAGACTTCTTTTGGCTTTGGAAACGACGTCGCTGCGTTGTCAAGATATTTCATCCGTTCCATGTTGTCATCCTCGTTTCGAGTTAAAGAAGGTTATGTGTTTGCATCCATCGGTCATTGAAAATGGTGCTGAGATAGCGGGACGCGCTGTCCGGAAATACTGTTACTATGCGGGCTGGTTTATCGAGCTTTTCTGCAAGTTGAAACACGGCCCACATGACTGCGCCGCTGGAACCGCCGGCCAAAATGCCCTCTTCGCGGACCAACCGCCTGGTAAAATGAAATGCGTCACGATCAGTCACTTGAATCATATCATCGATATTGTCAAAATCGGCCGTTTGGATGAGAAATTCGTCACCAAGGCCCTCCAGCAGATACCGTTTGGACGAAGGTACCACATGCCCTGTTCGGAAATAGTCGTAAAAAATGGACCCCACTGGATCAACGGCAATGACCTGAATGTTTGGATCCTGTTCTTTCAGGTATTGAGCAATCCCGCCGATCGTGCCGCCCGTGCCGATACCAGCGATAAAATAATCGATTTGACCGTTCATCTGCTCCCAGATTTCAGGGCCCAGTGTCTTGTAATAGGTTTCATTATTGTCACGGTTATTATGCTGATCCGGGAAAAAACAGTCCGGTGTTTCTGCCACGATACGCGGCGTGACGTTGTTGTAGCTGTCCGGAGATTCCGGGGGCAGCGTGGCATCGACCGTCTGCACCTCAACCCCCAGAGCAAGGAGTTGATTGATTTTCTCCTGTGTGATGCTGTCACGAACCACAACCTTGAGACGGTATCCCTTCTGTATGGCCACCATGGCCATACCCATAGCTGTATTTCCCGAAGAGTTTTCAACAATCAGTTGACCGGGCTTGAGTTTGCCCTCACGCTCCGCCTTCTCAATCATGTATTTGGCGATTCGATCTTTAATGCTGCCCATGGGATTAAGAAATTCAAGTTTGGCGAAAATATCACATGGCAAATGTCTGTCAATCCGTTGAAGTTTGACCAGAGGGGTGTGACCAATTGTATCGAGAAGCGTTTGAGGAGGCGGTTTATGCGGCATCGTGTCCTTCCGAAAATAGGATGGATAAATGGGTCATCCAAAGATACTGGTTCTCAGGCAGATTGTCAACACCCATTGACAGTGGCCGAAGATTTGATGACAACGAGAGTCATGTCATCTCGCTGGGGCCGATCACCGGCAAATCGCTGGATTGAGTCAATAACATTTTTCCCGAGATCCTCAGCATTTTGTTCGACGAGCTGAACAAAGACCGACTCGAGATGCGTTTCACCCATTTCGTCTCCGGCATCGTTGTCAGCTTCGGTCAATCCATCCGTGTAAAAAAGGATGACATCACCGTCGTTCAGGGTGCGCGACTCGACTGACAGGGTTCGCCCAAAGAGTGGCCCATCATCGATAGCCAGACCCATACCGGCCGGAATCCATCGTTCGCAAACCCTGGTATCGGCGCGGTAGTGAAGGATCGCCATATGCCCGGCTCTGGCCGAAGTCAGGATTTTTGTTTTGTGATCGAGCACTGCGGCTATTACCGTGGCGAAAGACTTGCTCTCAGTGCTCCGGAACGTGAGGCTGTTGAGCTTTACAAGAAGCTTCTTGGGTTCAGGATAGAGCGGAAAAAGTGCGCGAACAAATCCCTGGATTTTTGATTGAATGAGCGCTGCCGAGGTCCCCTTGCCCGAAACGTCTCCGATAACAAAGCCTGTCTGATTGTCTGAAAGAGGAATGTAATCGAAATAGTCACCACCCACTTCAAGAGCCGGAATCGAACAGCCATAAATGTCAAATCCGGGAATCGATGGTCGGGTTTGAGGCAACGAATTGAGCTGGATTTGGCGGGCGATTTCAAGTTCACGCTTCATGCGTTCCTGCTCAGTCAGCGCTTCATGTAAGCGGCCGTTTTCAAGAGCCACCGCGATCTGATGCGCCAAAGTGTTGAGCAGATCAAAGTCTTCAGCCGAAAATGGCATGCCTGAGCGCTTCTCTCCCAGAAGGATGAATCCGGCAAGTTGATCCTGTGTGAAGAAAGGGACGAATACATCGGCATGGATTGGAGTTGATGTATTGGACTCTTCTGTGTTACTCTCGGATAGGCGGCACGAAACACCCTTTCGCATTGCGGTCTCAAGCCAAGCAGTCTTTTCAGGAATGGGATCAGAAGCATTGGTCAGATTCTCTTCGGACCAATCATGATAGGCGCGGAACTGATGTCCCTGTTCATCCCGAATGTAAAAACTCCCCCAAACCAGGTGCATTGTTTGACAAATTGTATCCAAAACTTCTTTAGACAACATATCAATCTCAAT
>CAZDVF010000217.1:0-5160 GCA_964508725.1 uncultured bacterium
TCGCGAGGGCGGCCGGACCGTGGGCGCCGGCGTGGTCGGCAAAATTAATGAATAACGTTGAGGAAGGAGTCGACCCATCGTGGCTGGCCAGTCTATTCGTATTAAACTAAAAGCGTATGACCATACGCTTATCGACAAGTCCACAGAACGGATTGTCAAGACCGCTAAAACCACCGGTGCCGCGATTTCGGGGCCGATTCCTTTGCCCACGAAGCGGACAGTCTACACGGTTTTAAGATCTCCTCACGTCGACAAGAAATCGCGCGAACAGTTTGAAACGCGTATCCACAAGCGTCTCATCGACATTCTTAACGCGTCGCCCAAAACCGTGGATGCCTTGATGAAGCTCGAGCTGCCTGCGGGTGTGGATGTAGAGATTAAAGTTTGACAAGTCAATGATTTTAATTTGGACGGGATAAAGAATACCATGCGAGGTCTTTTAGGAAAAAAAATGGGCATGACACGCTTTTTTGACGAAACGGGTGATTCCGTTCCGGCAACACTGATCGAGGCTGGTCCCTGCGTTGTCGTCCAAATCAAGAACCAGGAACGGGACGGGTATCAAGCGGTTCAACTGGGTTTTCAGGAGAAACGGGAAAAACTGGTTAACAAGCCCTTGGCCGGTCATTTCAAGAAAGTGAATGTCAAACCGCAGCACATTTTGAGAGAATTTCGCGATTTTGACGTGGAGGTCAAAGAGGGAGAATCGATCAGTGTAGATATCTTCACCGAAGGAGAACAGGTGAAGGTGACGGGTTTGTCGAAAGGGCGGGGATTTCAAGGTGTGGTCAAGCGACATGGATTCGCCGGCGGACCAAAATCTCATGGGCAGTCGGACAGACTCCGCGCTCCCGGCTCCATCGGCCAATCTGCATATCCCAAACGTGTATTCAAGGGTCTTCGTATGGGTGGGCGTATGGGAAATCAACGGACTTCCATTAAAAATCTGAAGGTCCTCAAGGTGATGCCGGATCGGAATCTCCTTCTTGTTGAAGGGAGTATCCCCGGGGCTCGAAACAGCATTGTTGAGATTTATGGGTGAAGATGTGAAATTAGATATTTTAAAAATTGATGGTTCGACAACAGGCGAGCAGGTAACGCTTCAGAAGGACATCTTTGAGATCGAGCCCAATGATCACGTCATCTGGCAATCTGTAACTGCTGAATTGGCTAATCGGCGGCAGGGAACGGCTGCAACGAAAACGCGGACAGATGTTCGCGGTGGTGGCAGGAAACCATGGAAACAAAAGGGGCGGGGCACGGCCCGCGCTGGGACCATCCGGTCGCCTCTCTGGGTTGGTGGAGGGCGTGTTTTCGGTCCGTCACCGCGGTCGTATCGAACCCGACTGCCTAAGAAGGTTAATAGATTAGCCAGGCGTTCTGCCCTGACTTACAAGGCCATCGAAGAGAAGATTCGTCTCGTCGAAGACTTTTCTTTTGACGCGCCGAAAACCAAAGAGATGTTAAACATCCTTCGGCAGCTTAATTTGAGTGCGTCGAAAGTGCTGGTTTTGGTACCTGAGACCAATCATCACGTTTGGCTGTCGTGTCGAAATCTTTCGTCTGTGACGATCAAAGAGGCTTCAAGTTTCTCGACATACGACGTCATGAACGCGGAGATTCTTCTTATCCAAAAAAGCGCCTTGGATATAATCAGTGAGGTCCTGAACTCGTGAAAGGCAACAGAGAAATATTGATCCGTCCCCTGATCACCGAAAAAATATCGATGTTACAGGAAACGGAAAACAAGGTGGCTTTTGTTGTAGACAAAACCGCCAACAAGATTGAAATACTGAAAGCGGTTGAATCCCGATTCAGTGTGAAGGTGAAGAAAGTGGCGACCGCGAATATGAAGGGTAAACTCAAGCGGATGGGGCGGTTTGAGGGGCGACGAGCCGGTTGGAAGAAAGCCATTGTCACACTTCGAGAAGGTTTCACCATTGACTTTTTTGAGGGTAAGTAACTGTTATGCCGGTGAAAAGTTTTCGACCTACCACACCATCTCAGCGGTTTAAAACGGTTTCGACGTTTGAAGAAATTACCAGCAAAAAACCGGAAAAATCGCTTTTAAAACCCGCCAGAAAAAAAGCAGGCAGAAATAATTTTGGACGAATTACTGTCCGAAGACGCGGCGGCGGACACAAGCGCCACTACCGGATTGTTGATTTCAGACGAAATAAGGACGGCATCCCTGCAAAGGTTTGCACCATCGAGTACGATCCGAATCGCTCTGCCCGTATCGCGCTGGTCTGCTACGCTGATGGTGAAAAACGATACATCCTGGCTCCCGATGGATTGAAAGTCGGTGATCAGCTTATGTCTGGCGAAGAGGCCGAGATCCGCGTTGGCAACGTTCTTCCCCTTGACAAGATCCCCCTGGGGATGGAAATCCACAACATTGAACTTAAACCGGACCGCGGTGGACAGTTGGTCAGGGGCGCCGGTGCTTCAGCGCAGCTGATGGCCAAAGAAGGCGACTATGTTCAGGTTAAACTACCCTCAGGGGAAGTCCGTATGATTCGCCAGAATTGCCGCGCCACGATCGGTCATGTCGGCAATCCTGATCATAACAATATTACTATTGGCAAGGCGGGGCGTAATCGCTGGCTCGGTCACAGACCGAAAGTGCGCGGTGTGGTTATGAATCCTGTAGACCACCCCATGGGCGGTGGTGAGGGAAAATCATCTGGCGGGCGACATCCCACGACGCCGTGGGGTAAGCCGACCAAGGGGTACAAGACCCGATCCAAACGCAAAAAATCGAACGCATACATCGTTAAACGTCGTAAATAAAGGAACAGTAGATGGCACGTTCCATCAAAAAAGGGCCGTACATCGATCAAAAACTGTCGATGAAAATCGACCGTCTCAATCAGGCGAATACCAAGAAAGTGATTAAAACCTGGGCGCGGCGCAGCACCATCCCCCCCGAATTTGTGAGTCACACCATTGCCGTTCATAATGGCAAGAAATTCATCCCCGTTTTCATTACAGAAAACATGGTGGGCCATAAACTCGGTGAGTTCTCACCCACCAGAATTTTTCGCGGACACGGTGGGAAAAAAGTCGATCGAGGTACCAAGGTATCGTAATAAATAAAGTGAGTCAAGCAGAATGGAAGCAAAAGCAGTTGCGAGATACATACGCATGTCGCCTCGAAAGGTGAGGCAGATTGTTGATTTGATTCGGGGAAGATCTGTGGAGGAGGCCATCAACCTTCTCCACTTTACGCCCAAAAGAGCTTCAGTCCCGGTCGAGAAGCTCCTTCGGTCGGCGGTGGCCAATGCCATGAATATGGATGAGGCGTCCAGGCTGGACGCAGATGACCTGTTCATTAAAGAGATCATGGTTGATCAGGGTCCCACCATGCGTCGATATAATCCGGGACCGATGGGTAGAGCAAGCATCATTCGGAAGCGGTCTTGTCACATCTCGGTGACCGTTTCGGATCAACAGGTACAGTGAGTTAACGGGAGGCCGTCTTGGGACAAAAGACGAATCCGATTGGTATCAGGTTAGGAATTAATCGTTCTTGGAAATCGCTCTGGTTTGATGAGAAGAACTTTGCGAAGAAGCTGGATGAAGATCTCATGCTGCGGAAATATATACACAATCGGTTGCCGAATGCAGGTATTTCATTGGTTGAGATCAAGAGAACACCCAAGCGGATCACGCTGACCATACACACAGCCCGTCCGGGAATTGTCATCGGTAAAAAAGGCTCTGAAGTTGACAAGCTCAAAGAAGAGCTTCAGAGGTTAACCGCTCAAGAAATTCAGGTCAACATCCATGAAGTCAAGAGACCTGAATTGGACGCTTATCTGGTCGCCGAAAATGTGGTTCGGCAATTGGTATCCAAAGTGTCCTTTCGCAGGGCTATGAAGCGAGCCATTACCGCGACAATGCGCATGGGCGCTGAGGGAATTCGTATCCGATGCGCAGGACGTCTGGGTGGCGCAGAGATGGCCAGAACCGAACAATATCGAGAAGGTCGAGTCCCGTTGCATACATTGCGGGCAGATATTGATTACGCAACAACTGTCGCCAAGACCACGTACGGGACCATCGGTGTCAAAGTCTGGATCTGTAAAGGTGAAGTGATTGGCGTCTAAGTGTTTTTTTAGGAGTATCGATTCATGTTAATGCCCAAGAAAGTCAAATATCGAAAGCAACAGCGCGGTCGGATGCGTGGGAAAGCCTATCGCGGCTCGAAGCTTTCTTTTGGTGCCTACGGATTGAAAGCCATGGAACCAGGATGGATCACCAGCAGGCAGATCGAGGCTGCCCGCGTGGCTATTACGCGATATATCAAGCGCGGTGGCAAGCTTTGGATCAGAATTTTCCCCGACAAACCCGTGACCATCAAGCCCGCAGAGACCCGTATGGGTAAAGGTAAGGGAGCTCCGGAATACTGGGTTGCTGTCATTAAGCCTGGCAGAGTTCTTTTCGAACTTGAAGGCATTCCCAAGGACACGGCTAAAGAAGCGATGCGTCTGGCTTCACATAAGTTGTCACTGAAAACAAGATTTATTGTAGCAAGAGAAGGAGAGGTTGCCGCGTCATGAAGATGGATGAAATTAAACAGCTGCCCCTGGATGAGCTGGAGATTAAACTGCAGGATGCCGAGGATGAGTTGTCTAATTTGCATTTTCAGCTGGCCCTGAGACAAGTGGACAATCCTCTTAAAATTCGTGCGGCCCGGCGTGATGTGGCCCGATTAAAGACTGTTATTCGGGAGTATGAACTCGGGATTCGGCAACAGAGCGGATTCGAAGGCAATAAGGAGTAGAGCGAAGACATGAGAGGCCGTCGAAAAGAATTTGTTGGCAAGGTTGTCAGTGATCGAATGGACAAGACCATTACAGTACTCGTTGAATGGCGATTCCGACATCCATTATACGGGAAATACGTGACAAAGAGTTCTAAGTTCATAGCCCATGATGAAGAGAATGCCTGCAATAAGGGTGATACAGTTCGCATTATGGAGACACGGCCACTGAGTCGAAGGAAACGTTGGCGCATGGTCGAGGTCTTAGAGAAGGTGAAATAGGGTCTTTTGGAATTGGGTGAAAAATGATTCAGCATTATTCAAGATTAAATGTCGCAGACAATACCGGTGCGCGTAAAGTCCAGGTGATCAAAGTACTCGGGGGTTCGCGT
>CAZDVF010000218.1:0-5087 GCA_964508725.1 uncultured bacterium
CCACCGCTACGCGGTGAATTCAAAGCCACCCGCTTTGCGGGTGGTCGTTTACTGGTTTTCCTGTTCGCTCCTGCTTTCAGCAGAACGCCTCGATTGCGGATACTTAAATGCAAAGCGATCCGCTGTGTCCATTCTGGAGAAGGCATTAAAAAACAATGCCGATGCCCGCCTTGATCAGTCGAGGCGCGGTGAACGCCGAAGGATCCTGAATTACGTCCTCATACGTGTTGAAGTTACTACGATGTGCCATCAGCTCTTTTTCACGGATGATGCCTGTGTATGCGCGTCCGGTCTGACTGTTGACAAAATCTTCATTCAGCCTGTCGAACAAGTTATAAATGTTGAGGAAAAACCGGGCCTGAAATCCAGACGCCATCGGGATGGTGTACGCGGCGCCGAGATCGACGCTGATTTGGGAAGGCTGCCATTCGTTGTTTGGGTAAAGATTTACGTCGGCCAGCCGGCTCTCAGGCAAAGGACTCCATGTGAACGGCGTACCTGAATTATAGTAGCCGGTGAGTGTGACGCTGGCAGCGTCTGATACGTAGGTGACTGTGGCATTCAGAGTGTGACGTTGATCCCACGACATGGGGATGAGCCGGGCGATGGGGTCCCGGCTTTGACCGGCCCTTGTAAACGTTTGCGTGGGATTATCGGCGTTGCCGCGTGTGTATTGCAGTGTGTAGTTGAGATTGGCCGAGATGCGGTCCCACCGAAAGTCATACTTGATTTCAAGCCCCTTGGCATTGCCGTAATCCTTGTTGCTGTAAAGGCCATATTCGATCTGATTGAACGTGCTGATCACTTTGGCACTGAGCAGATCGTAAATGTCCCTGTAAAACAGCGCCACTTCAATGCCCATTGTTTCGGTCAGCTCCTGCCAGAGCCCCACTTCATACTGGACGGTTTTTTGCGGTTTGATCAGCGCACTGCCCATGGTGGTCTGGTAATCAGTCGGCGCTATGCGGAACGAATGGTTCTGGTAGAGGGCGTACATGGGCGGCATCTGGAAAAAATGTCCGTAGCTGAAATGGAGCAGGGCTGTTTTGCCCAGCTGGTAGGCTAGACCCAGACGTGGACTGATCTGGGTTTTGGCCTTGACTGACGGGTATGCCGACATTTTATCAGGATCTTCGAATTGCTGTTGATTTCCGGGATTTCGCGGCTGCGACGGGTAGACTGTTTCCGGATTGAAATAATCGTAACGCAGTCCCAGATTGATGACCAGTTCGTCAAACTCGATTTTATCCTGGATGTATCCAGACATTTCAAAGGGTTTGACACGATAAATATCCGAGTAGACTGATGAGTCGGGGAAGACCACCGGTACGTAGTAGGGATACTCCAATTCACCAGTGATTTCGTTGACAATGGCCATTTCTTCCCATTCGGTGTTGGTGTATTGATTCCGAATTTCCACGTTGCTGTAGTCCAGATCATGGCGGGTGTAAAGAAAACCGGTCTTGACATTGTGATGCTTGTCGATTTGCCAGGTCAGATCAAACTTGCCGGTCAATTGTTTTGCCTTCCTCAGGCTGTGGTTTTTGTTCTGTCCTCCTGTGTAGAATCCCGGGCCGGCGCTGTTGAAGTAGGCATCGTGGATGTACCTGGGATCGAGCGGATCTTCAAACACATAGGTGCCATTTGTATTATCATTTACTGAAAGCTTGAGTTCGTAAAAGATTTTGCTGGAAAGCTGGTGGTTGAGACTGAATGAAAGCATATGGGTGGTTCGGTCGGTGTGCGGCATGCCGTCCGGATTGTATTTGTATACGTGATTGTATCCGCGCCAGAAGTCGTTGTTGTAGGTGTAAAGCATTGAGATCCTGAGACTGGGCAGAATGTGAGACGTAAGTTTTCCCATAACAGAGATGTTTTTGGCATTCTCCATGGGTACAAAACTGCTGTCACCAGTGTGTTCCGAATAATAGAGATCGGGATTCTCTTCCAGAAAAAAGCTGTAATCGTGCACGTTGAAACGGCGGATACCACTCAAATGATTCTTGTTATTCTGGTAGCGGAAGTTTGTGAAGAATGTGATTTTATCTCGCCAGATGGGGCCGCCCAGTTGGAACTTGTAGTCCTGATTCCGGTTCAATTCCCCATCCGTCAGTCCGATGAAGATATCTTTGTTAGGCGTGAAATAGTTAGCCAGACTGCCTGAAAACGCGCCATGAAACTGGTTGCCGCCCCCTTTGGTCACCACGTTGACCACTCCGCTCATGGCCTGGCCGTATTCAGCGTTGAATGTTCCGGTGATGACTTCGACGTCCTGGATGGTCTCCGGCTCCATCTCCACGGTGCTTCCCGAGCCACTGAAGGTCTCGGTGACAGCCATGCCGTCCACCAGATAGGCGACCTCATTGCTGCGGCCGCCTCGAAAATGTCCCCGAACCACACCGGGTTGCAAGGCCACAACGTCTTGCATGTCCTCAATCGGAAGAATTTTAATTTCATCCGACGACACGTTACGAATGGAGCTGGTCTGATCTTTTTTGATGGCGATGCGTTCCGCCTGAACCACGATCTGTTCGCCTGCGAGTACAGTGGAATGCAATCGGGCTTCAACGTTGGTCGTCCTGTTCACTGATATACGCACATTCTGGATGATCAACGGCTCGTAGCCAATCATCAGTACTTTAATGGTGTAGACGCCAGGAGTAATGTTGATGAGATAGAAATCCCCGTGATCGTCGGTGGCTGTTCCGCGATTGGTGCCGTCGATCATCACGTTGGCAAAGGGCAGCGGTTCACCTGTATCATTTGCTGTAACACGTCCGACGATTTTTCCTGTTGTTTGGGCCGTCAGTGTCCGATGTGCCAGGATAGTTAATCCCATCAAAACGATAACAATGATCCGCTTGATCAGGCTCTTCATTGTGCGTTCCTTTTCACCTCTCAGCAGAGCCGCCACCCCAATATGGGGAAATGATCGGGGAGGCGGCTCTGTTGGTATGTTACTGCATCAGCGTCAGCTTGCGTCTGAGTGTTTGAGATCCGTTGTTTAACTGATAAATGTAAACACCGGTGGCGACGCGTAGTCCGCGTTCGTCACATCCGTTCCACTGCACTGTATAACGTCCGGCTTGTTGCATCCGGTCAACCAGCACTTGGACACGCTGCCCAAGCAGGTTGTAAATATCCAGAGTGACGTGTCCCGGTTTGTCCAGAGTATACTTGATGGTTGTGACCGGGTTGAACGGATTGGGATAGTTCTGTGACAGCGCAAATGCGTGCGGCGCGGCATTCACCAGGTTATCCACGCTTGTGGGTTTCCACTTGGCGCCGATCCAGGTATAAGTCCAGTCTCGGGGTGTTTGGTATGCTGTGTCGTGGTTGTAGCGGCTCAGACAGAGGATGCCGTTGCGCTGGCCTTCTTCATCCGAATCGTGGATTGTCATATCAAGGGCGATGCGCATGCCCTCCACCGGTTGGAATAGGGGATCGCCTGACGCATCGGAGATAGCAGACAAGGGGATTCGTGTTTCGATGATCCATCCCGTGGCGCTCTCGTCGAAATAGTAGTATGTGGAGTCGGTGTTTAAAAGTTGACCGCCATCAGGAGTGGAAAGGAGGAGCCCGTGATTGGCGTGATTGGACTGGTGGAATCCGATTTCGTAGTCGGGTTCGTCTCCCCGCTCAATGTTGGCGTGCCGCATCCCTCGCCAATCGTAAAGACCGATGTAGAAATCGATGCCGTCGTTTTTGTAAACAGT
Source organism: uncultured bacterium (assembly GCA_964508725.1). Classification (GTDB taxonomy): domain Bacteria; phylum Zhuqueibacterota; class QNDG01; order QNDG01; family DSAB01; genus CAZDVF01. The sequence continues at coordinate 3,717 of CAZDVF010000218.1, forward strand.
TGCGTTTTCACTGAAGGAGAAGATATCGTCGGTAACGTCAAAGGCAGCGTAGAAATAGTCGCTGTCCATAGCCAGATAAGCTTCGACATACAAGTCATTTTCGTCGTCGATGGGCGACATGGGATCTGCGACGATGCCCGGTTTGGCCGGGTCGGGGGAGACAACGATAGGCTCGATGTGGAACCATTCCGACAGGTCGCCGTCGCAAGTTAGGTTTTGCGGCGTCTGAAGAGAGATTGTCGGGATTCCTTCGGCTGTGTTGGTGACGGGCGCAGCGACGGTTCCGATTTCAGATGCATTGCCGCCTGCATCGGTGCAGACAACGGCGTAGTAGTAGATCACGTCCTGATCGGTGAGGGGTGCCGTGAGCCAGTGTGTGAGCTGGCTGACTTCCTCGCCGATCTTGAGGCGCACTTCTTCGACATTAGGAGAATTCAGATCGGTGATGGGATTCTCGCTGACATACACATCGTAGATTTCTCCCGATTCTCCGGGGACATCCGTCCAATAAACCACGTTGAAATACTGGCCGGCCTCGACGGTGGTGATTTCGGGCGCTTCAGGTGCGATGAAGTCAAATTCAGGATTACCCGTCCAGATCTCGTCGAGGTAAACGATCCGATCCGAGTATCCGGCTTCTTCATTCGTGCCGATGAGTTTGAATCCCTTGACTTTTGTGGAATCCATTTCACCCTCGACCATGTCCTCGATATCGTTGTCCCACGCGCCGGCGAATCGATCAAAATCTTTTAGAGCGATTTTAACTTGCTTCCAGGTTCCGTCGTATCCGATTTCGGTTTCTTCAAGTGTGTAGACAGCCTCAAAACCGTAGTCATCCTTTGCGGCGCCGTCTTCGTCTGGATCCCACAGGGTCACGTCGAGATTGCCAAGGCCGGCGTCGGCCTTGATTTTAAACTGAAGTGTGTCGAGCTGCCAGCGCATGCCCAGATTGATGGGGTTATTCAAAGTGAAGAAAGCCCCGTCCCAGGTATCGCCTGTCGTCCACTTGACCGAGGCGGGCTCTGAGAAATAGTCTTCAGTGGTCACTTCCACAGATCCGCTCCATTCGGTTCCAAGGGTGACCGATCCGGGAACGGCGGCCCCGTTGAAGAAGGTCGCGCTGATGGACGCGGAACCATATGCCTCGAAATGATCGAAAATCGTGACGCCGGAAACTGAGTCGTCGGGCAACTGGTAGAGGGTTTCATCCTGTGAGAATTCGAAAGTGTAACCCCTAATTTTATCCTTGTCCAGAATGTTATCACCCTCTGCACCCTCCCAGTGCGGAGCGTAAAATCCACCAGTCGTCTCCACCGGTACAATTGTATCCATGGGCACGGTGATGCGGTTCCAGCCAGGCAGCGTGTCAAA
>CAZDVF010000219.1:0-5087 GCA_964508725.1 uncultured bacterium
CGAATCTGTGGATGATAGAGCCAGCGGACATACCCGTCGTTTTCGTATTTGTCGTAGCGGGGAACCTCGTTCTGGCGGGAGTGCTGAAAGGCCAGGGTCATGGTTTGGCTCCGGGCCAGACGCACCCGCAGTTTTGCATCGGCGTCGTATCCGGAAAAACCGGTGGGCGTTTGCAACAACCCGTTGGTCGATTGTTCGATTTCAGGATGGCTGCTATTGGCTCCGCGTCGCAGGTCGCCGAATTCCTTGGCACTGAATCCACCGAGAAAGGTGATCCGCTCGCTTGAGAGCGAGGCTTCGGCGCGGGCGGTTCGTTCGCGGTCGGCTGTGGCAAAGCGGCTTAAAAACCGATAATTCAAATGGATGCCGGAGCTGGCGAATTCGGGATTTTTTGTCACGGCGTTGATAACGCCGCCCAGGGCGTCGCTGCCGTAAAGTACGGATGTCGGCCCTCTGACGACTTCAAGTTGCACGACGGTCTGATCGTCCACTGTCGTTAAATATTGGTGATTTCCGAGCCGGTAGGTGGCGTTATTCAACCGGACGCCGTCCACCAGGATCAGGATCTGATTGGAGCTGAGTCCCCGGATGATGGCCGATCCACCGCCGTGGCTGGTCTTCTGGACGAATACACCCGACTCTTCGCGCAGGGCTTCAGCGCTGGTCTTGGCGCTGCGTTCACGAATCCGGGCCGCGTCAACCAGGTTGATGGATTGGGCGGATTCCAACAAACGCTTGTCGGTCCGCGTGGCCGTGACCGCCACACCGTCCATTTGCAGAATGCGGATTTCCATCGTCACGGGTTCCAGGGCAATGTCCTGTCCGCTGCGAATGTGGACGTTTGGTATCCATCGTGTCTGGTAGGCGATGTGTTCCAACCGCAGAGTGTAGATGCCGGGACGGAGTCCGGTTACGATAAAGAAACCGTTCTCGTCGGTGACATCACCGATGCCGGTGTTCTCAACGATGACGTGCAGATCCGCCACAGGTATGCCCTGAGTGTCGATGACGCAGCCCCGAATGGTGGCCGATTTGTCTGTCATGCATTGTCCTATTCCTAAATGCAAAAAGGTGATCAGGATAGCAGGGAGGATGAATAGTGGTTTCATGGTTTCAAGTTATCCTTGGAGATGTGGTGGTTGGGTCTTGGGCTAAAAGGGTTACTCTTCGATTGTCCGGAATGATTGCCCTTTACTCAGGTGATGTATCTAATGTCAGTGATGTCGTTGCGATGAGCAAAACAACGCGCAATCTCCGTTATTGAACATAACAAATCGAGATTGTTTCGCAAAAAGATGCTCGCAAAGACAAGATTCGGAGAAAACAGAAAGTTCCTCGAATCCTTTCTTTTACTCCTCCGTCTTGTCCTTGCCGTCTGTTTTTTCCGGCAGGTCCGGGTTCCACAGATCGGGAAGGGGATCGCCCCACAGGTAGTGGTTGAACCAGACGAGATTGTGCCACATGACGGCCCGCTGCGATCTGGGCGTCGAGATGCCGTGACCGAATCCTTCGTACACAACCATCTCAACCGGCACGCCGCGGTCTTCCAATCCCTGGCGCAGCTCGTACCCGTTGGGGATGGGCACCCGCTTGTCGAATTCTCCGTGCTGAATCAAAGTGGGCGTTTTCGCCTCCTGGATATACGACATTGGGGAGGTCTTCCGGTAGATCTCCGGATCATCGGCCGGATCATCGCCCAGATACTGGATGGTGAATGGGGTGATGTCCGTGTTGTAGTAGTAGGTGGACCAGTTGGAGATGCCGGCTCCGACCGAGATCGCCGCAAACTTGTCCGAGCTGGTTGTCAGAAAAGCCGAGATGTACCCGCCCTGGCTCCATCCCATGCAGCCGATCTGTTCCGGATCGATCCAGCCCTTGCCGACCAAATAGTCCACACCGGAGAGGACATCCCAGGCGTCGCCCACGCCCAGATTCCGGATGTTGAGTGTGCGAAACGCCTCGCCGTATCCGGCGCTGCCCCGGTAGTTCACGCGGAGGACGATGGCCCCCCTGTCTGTCCACAGATCCACAGGGTAATTTCGGTTGCCCCGGAACGCAGGCCGGTCGATGCCCGTGGGTCCGCCGTGAATGACGCAGAGCAGGGGGCGCTTCTCGGACGGATCGAAATCCCTCGGTCTGACGAGGATGCCCTCGATCTCTGTGCCATCCTTGCTCTTCCATGAGATGACTTCACGCTTGGCCAGTTTGAAATTTCGGATTTGGGCTGTCATGTCTGTCAGTTTTGTATATTTGAAGTCCTTCACATCAGAAACGAAAAGCTCGGGAAGTTCCGATGTTGATGTAACAGTGAAGGTCATGCGCTCTCCGTCCGATGTGATGGAAAATGAGCCGGCCATGAGATGGGCCTGTTTCGAGATACGCTTGATTGTCTTGGTTTTTGGGTCCAGCCGAAACAGGTGAGAGGCCGTCTTCTGTGATGCTGAAAAATAGATTCCGTCCGCGTTCCACACGACGAACGACGGATTCTCGTCAAACGCGCTTGTGAGTGATTCAGGATCGCCGCCTTCCGACGAAACCACGGCAAGAACACGGTTGAGGGCGTAGCGGGGTTCACGTCCCATGTTTGTGGAGAAGCAAATCCATTTTCCATCGGGCGACCAATGGGGGCTGGAATCGGGACCCGGTTGCGAAATCAGCTTGTTGAGGCTCGAGTCGGCCAGGGTGAGCACGTAGATGTCCGCTGTGTGTGAATTGACATAATCAGGATTAACGGCTGCGCTGAACGCGATGCGTGAGCCGTCGGGTGACCAATCGAAACCGGAGACGCTGAAGTCCTGGCCAGAGGTTAGTCTTGTCCCATTCACCGGTTTTCTCAGCGCTTCGGCCACATCCAGTACCCAGAGATGGGTGTGCCGGTACTCCCTGCGCACCACGTGGAATGGCCCCATGTGATCTTTTCGGTCCTTCCGTTCTTTGGACTCCGGATCTATTGCCGTGAAAGCAATACGTTGTCCGTTCCGTGACCACTGATAGTTTGAAATGCCGGTTTCCGCATCAGTCAGACGAATGGCTTCGCCGCCGATCGGCCGGATGGCGTAAAGCTGGGTTTTGTCTCCCTCCCGTCCTGTGGTGAAGGTCAGCCATTTGCTGTCAGGCGACCATTGAGGTCTGCTTGCGGATTTATCTCCCTGCGTCAGTTGAAAGGTTTCGCCGGTCCCGGCATTGGCAAGCCAAATCTGTGAGATGTAGTCGTTTTGCTCGAAATCGGCTTCGCGTACACTGTAGGCGATCCACCTGCCGTCGGGCGAGATTTCTGCGCCTCCCAGTGTTTTGAGGCTGATGAGTTCGTCGATGGTGGGGATGTGGTCTCCATTTTGCGCTGCAACACAGATCGGGAGCATAATGGCGAGAATCAACCATTCAAAGCGTTTCATGTCTCTTCTCCTTTACGAAATCAAGATTATTTGTACGGCGGGTGTTTCCAAATTAAAATAAGACAAATTGGTGTGGAAAGCAAGAGGGAGAGGCGGGAAAGACGGTCCCAAAATGAGAGGGGGGCCATGATGGCCTCCTTCGGCATTCTTAACAATCTTGGTTACATCTGTTGATTTGTAACATTTTATTTCAGAGCGTTGTCCGCACATGGGCCGCTACACGCATCCTGGCAATCAATTGACAGGATACGGTTGACATGGGATTGAGCGGACCAGTCGTCATTCCATAAGACTTCGACATACGTACGGACAACGCTCCTCTTTAATCGGTTCCAATATCCCAAACAAAACCAATTGACGGCATGAATGGGAACCAGTAGCCGGGTTTGATATCGACATCATACACGTTGGCGGTAGACTGCCACTCTTTGATGTGATACTGATAATAGGCCACGTTTTGATGGTTGGTCAGATTGATGACTTCAAGATAGGCAGTCATGTCTCCGCTCTGCGTTTTGAAGCGTCTCTGAACGCGGCAATCGATCCGCAGATAGCCTGGATACCGGCTGTTGTTGTAATTGTCCATCCGGGGGAGGAATACTTTTTCAGAGAGATGTTCGTCAAGGGCCGTATAGGGGCGTCCACTGTGGACTTGACAGCCGAGGTACACTTCCCATGATCGGGATGGTTGATACTGCAAATGCATCCGGATCGTGTGACGCTGATCGAATTGCCCTGGAGCCCACAAGTGAATTTGTTGGATGTTGTTTTGGTTCCGGATGGTCCGGACATGATCTTCAACGTGTGACCATGAGTAAGCAGCCTGCCAGAAGAATCTCTTCCCTTGATCTTTCTTTAACATCAGCTCGATTCCATGTGCGCGAGAGCCGTCACGATAGATGATGAGTCGGTCTGATGCCATTTCGGGGAATATGGCGAAGAATCGCTGCCAGTTTTGGTAAACGGGCCGGGTGTGGGTTAGGACCTTGTCATATGCTTCGATCTGGAGATGAAGTCCTCGACCGAAACGGTGTTCCAATGCGAAAACTTTTTGTTCGGCCCGTTCTGCTTGCGAAAAGGTTTTTTCTCCATCCTGCACCTGGAGCTGATTGATCCCCTGGGACTGGTGAAAATGTCCCCATCCCGCATGGAGCAAGGTCCCATTACCCAGTGTGTAGGCGGCTTGCAGACGTGGGCTTAACACTTTGTCGTCTGCGTACGACGCGTAATCGTAACGTAATCCCGGTTCAAACACTGCCCTGCTGGAGAGACGTAATCTGTAGGATAGATACATTCCGATTTGATGCCCTGACGGGACGACAGCCAGGCGAACAGAATTGATCGGTTGCTCAAACTGCTTGGTCAAGGGATCAAATTCCAGACTCTGGTATTCATATTCTGATGAAAGCTCTTTGAGATCGATACCCAGTTTCAGTCGATGTCCCTCTGCGAGTTGTGCGTTCCAGTCTTGTTTCAATCCCAATACAGTGAAATCACGGCTATCATGAACAGAGTAGAAGATGTCCTGATACTCGTCGTACCGCCTCAGCGCTTTGCGTTGTTGTCCGATTTTGCCCATTGAAATGATAGTCCGAACAGACAGCATGGGATTGAGAAATGAGTGAATACGCATCCACGCGTATGTGCTGCCGTATATGTTTTGTATCTCGGCGCCGCTGTTTTCGTTGAACG
>CAZDVF010000220.1:0-5082 GCA_964508725.1 uncultured bacterium
TTCAAGCCACCACCATCTGTACCGATCCAGAGTGTGCCGGCACGGTCTTCGAACAATGCAGTGATCACATGATGGCTGATGGAATTCGGATCGGACTGGTCGGGTTTGTAAACGACAAAATCGTATCCATCATATCGATTAAGACCGTCGTAGGTTCCAAACCACATAAAGCCGCGATAGTCCTGACAGATCGATAGAATGCTGCTTTGTGACAGACCCTCAGTATTAAAGAGATGCTCGAACGTCACATCATACTGTCCGTAAACAGTGACGCAGAACGCCAGTATTAAGAGGACTGCCAGCATGTTCTGACAAACACCAGATCCACCTATTTTCGCGAACATTCTTCTGGATAAGAATGTCATATCCATCTCTTTATCTGTTTGTCATGCAGGACTTGATCCATCCATAATATCACGAATGGTATAGAGCAAATCACACAGCGTATAGGGTTTTTCGAGGAAGCGATATCCCCTGTCCTGAATCACCGGCCAGCGCGAACGGTAATCCGTGTACCCGCTGCTGAGAAGAACGCCCAGATCCGGTCGCTGCTGAACCAGGCCTTCGACCAGATCAAGACCGCTGCCGTCGGGAAGCACCACATCACTCAAAACAAGATGAAACGCCCCCTTCTCACGAGTAAAGATCGTCTCCGCTTCTTTCAGATCAGACGCGCAAAGCACCTCGTAACCACTTCGGCTCAATCCACGCAATGCGAACTCACGCACTTTATCTTCGTCTTCAACTACCAGGATCCGCCGGCCGCTGCCGTCAATAGCATCCAGATCGCAGCTTTGACTGACGCCTAGCTCCTCAGTCCCTTCACCTGCAGGAAAGTATATTTCAAACTGTGTCCCCTCACCGGGCTGGCTCTCCACATGAATCCACCCCTGATACATCTTGATGATTCCGTACACAACGGACAGCCCCAGTCCGGTTCCTTTCCCGACTTCCTTGGTGCTGAAAAACGGCTCGAAAATATGCTCCAACGTTTCCTGTGGAATGCCCACACCTGTATCTGACATCAAAAGCCGAACAAACCGGCCCTCTTCCGCTTCCGGCATCCGCTCTTTGTCCGCTGCTGTGATGGTCACGTTTTCTGTGTGGATGGTCAACATTCCTCCATCCGGCATGGCGTCGCGCGCGTTCACTGACAGGTTCATCAAAACCTGTTCCAGGGTTCCCCGATCAGCAAAAACGGTCCACAATTCGGGCGTCAGATCGGTTACAACTTTCACATCCTCTCCGATGAGACGGTGCATCATCTTGAGTAAATCTTTCACCATCCGGTTCAAATTAATATTCGAACATTGCATGGGTTGCTTCCGACTGAACAATAGAAGCTGGCTGGTGAGGTCGGCCGCGCGCTGCGCCGCCACCTGGATCTCGCCAAGATCGCGGTAGATCGCGTCTTCTTTATTTACATCCATCATGGCCAGGTCTACACAGCCCAGGATCGCTGTCAATAAATTGTTGAAATCGTGCGCCACCCCACCGGCAAGTATCCCCACCGCCTCCATTTTCTGAGCCTGCAACAATTGCTCCTGTATCCGCTCACGTTCCTCTTCGGCCAAACGCCTGGCTTCCCGCGATCTTAATACACCTGTACCATAAGCCATGTCTTCCGATAGCTCTTGCAACAGCTTGATCTCTTCGTTATCGAACATCTTCTTTCCGCCGGCATAGATATTTAACAAGCCGATGATTGATTCCTGATCCACCAGAGGCAGGTGAATAGACGATGAATAACCACGCCTATAGGCTTCGATGCTCCATGCCGGTTTGCCGCCCTCATTCCACGGATGTTTGATTACAACAGGCCGACCTGTTTTGACGATCTGGTTCCATACCGAGAAATCGATATCATTCCGATCCGAATCGAATCCCACATCTTTCAGGTCATTGCTATCTCGCCCTGACCAATGCACGGGACGAATCTGCCCCATTCCCTGCGTCTCGGCGAGTCCAACCCACACAAAGGAATAGCCGCCCACTTGAATCAGTACATGACATACGGATTCGAGTAATTGCGAAACATTGGATGCCCGAACCAGTGCCTTGTTGCTGGCGCTGAGGGTTTTCAAAGAGCGATTGACCCGTCTGAGTTCTCCCTCAATCCGATGTCTCCGGGTATTTTCATGCTTCAACATGCGAACCAACTTGTTTTTATTGGTTAACTCCACATTCCGTGAGTCCATTTGCCGTTCAAGGTCCGTGCTCGTTTCTTTTAGCGTTTCTTCAGATTGGCGGCTCGCGTCAAAAATTGACTGTGCGTATAAACCAAAAAGCAACACGATGAACACGGCCAAGATCCGCATCCAGAAAGACATGGGATCCGGAGCAAATACACGAATCAACAAGCTTCCTTTTCCAAAAACAAACACATCACGCACCGACTCAAGAATCCAGTACAGCACACCGATACCGCAAGCGCTCCAAATCAGGGCATTGGATCTGATGTCTTGATGTTTTGATTTTGACCTGCTACTAAATTTTTCTTTCAGTGTTTGGGCATACGTGCTGAAAAGCATGATGAGGCAAATAACAAGTTGGCGCATGAATAAAGACATCAGGTCCGGCTGAAACACACGATCGAAAAGCGTCCCTTTTTGGAAAACCAGTACATCACGAATCGATTCAGTGATCCAGTAGAAAATGCTGAACATCATTCCGATCCACATGAGGTTGAGCGATGGAAGAGCGGCGCGAGATTCCGTATTCCGGTTTGTCATGTATTGTCGTCCTCTGTTTCTGTATGTTCTGATTGTATCAACGTGTTAAAAATGTCTATGCGTCTAATCGCGTTGCAGTGTTTTGAATCCGTTCGAGCAGCCGATCAACAGCGTAGGGTTTTTCGATGAATGTGTAGCCCAACTTGGATATCTCTGCCCATTGCGACCGGTGAGCAGAATACCCGCTGCATAAAATGACAGGGAGATCCGGCTTCGTTTGTCTGAGTGTCTGCACCAATTCGAGACCACTGCCGTCGGGTAATACAACATCGCTGAAAACGAGATTAAAACGTCCCTCTTCTTTTTGAAAAAGGGAACAAGCCTCGCTTGCCTTGGCTGCCGAGAAGACCCTATATCCATTCCGCTCAAGGCATCGTGTCGTAAAGGACCGGACTGTCTCTTCATCTTCTACGACTAGAATTCGCTCGCCTTGACCCTTCTGACGCAGCGGAATGACTGCCAAATCAGGTTTGTCAAACTTCTCTTTTTCGATCAGGGGAAGATAGACATGAAATGTCGTTCCCTCGTTCGGCGTGCTCGTCACATCGATCCATCCATGATGCTGCTGGATGATTCCAAAAACAACAGACAAACCCAGGCCGGTTCCTTTGCCTTTGGCTTTGGTCGTATAGAATGGCTCGAAAATACGCCCGAGAGTCTCGTCATCCATGCCTGATCCGGTGTCGCTCACCGAAAGCCGCACATACTTTCCTGGATGCGCATCGCGATTGTTCGCTGCTGTATCCGTGTCAATCACTTCATTTTTTGTACGGAGGAAAATCTGGCCGCCCTGTTCCATGGCGTCACGGGCATTGATGACAAGGTTCATCAAGACCTGTTCCAACGTGGCTTGATCAGCGCAAATTGACCATAGTTCTTCGTCCAGATCCATTTCGATTGTCACATCTTCGCCTATGACTCTGAAAAGCATGCTGCCCATGCTTTGAATCAAGGTATTCAAATCCAGCGGATTTGGCTCAAGTGGGTGCTTCCGGCTGAATAAAAGAAGCTGACGAATCAGATCTGCAGCGCGATCAGTTAAATTGATAACGTCGCGTAACTCCGGGACGACTGGATCCGTTTCGTCACAATCCATCAGGGCCATATCAAGGCTCACATGAATGGCTGTCAGCATGTTATTAAAATCGTGTGCGATGCCTCCCACCAGTACTGCGATGGCTTCCATCTTTTGCGCCTGATTGAGCTGAGCCCGGATCTCATTCTTTTCCACCTCTGACCGCTTGCGCTGTGTCACATCCATGAATGACCCCATCATGCAAACCGCTTCACCGCGCTGATCCCTGACGAGATTGACGGTCAGCTCCATCTCCATCAATTCGCCGTCACTGCGGACCGCCGTCATCTCGCCAATCCAGCTTCCGGTTTGCTTCAGGGTCTTGAGAACTTTACCAGCTTCTTCTTGATCTTTCCAAAAATTCAAAGCAGACTTGCCCAGAACATCTCCATCATCCCGATATCCCCACATGGACAAGAAGGCGGGATTCACATACGTCAAGCGACCATCCAGATCGGTCAAGACAATGGCTGTTATGGATGAGTTGATAGCGCTCTCTTTGATATGAAGCATGCGCTCGACCTGCCTGTGGCGTTCTTGTGCGCGCATCACAGAGATGCCAAATGCCAGATCTTCAGCCAGCTCATTTAGCAGTTCAGTTTCAGCCTCTTCAAATCCGTGGACTTCTTCTGATACAATGTGCAGAACACCAAAGATGACTTGGTCTGATACCAACGGAAGACAGAGAAGCGACTGCTGCTGCATGGGGTCAGAAGACGTCTCATTATTTTCTGGCTCTGCCAAGACAACTGTTGATTTCTCTCCCTCTTCGACAGCCTTGCGGACTGCAACATGTACAAGCTTGGAGGTCTCACTAGAAAGGTTGACACGCTTTGCGTCGCCCCAGTCGGTTCGCTGAATCGTGTAGGAGGAATTATCGGCGGCTTCATTTGTCAAGCCAATCCAGGCATAGGGATACAAACCGACATCGACAACAATACGGCAAATCTCTCGCAAGAGCGTCTCTTCTGTCTTAGCTCGAATAAGAGTCTTGTTACACTCGCTCAGAGTTCGCAGCGCCCGATTTACCTTGCGCAATTCCTCCTCAGCACCTTTCCTGACTTTCACCTCTTCTTCTAAAAGGAGATTGGCTGCCAACAGATCAGCAGTCCGTTCATTCACCAGGCGTTCAAGCTTCCCCTTCGTACGGCGAAGTTCCTCTTCTGCTCGAAAACGCTCGTTTAGAATCGTCTGGACATACACACTGAACAGAATCAGGACAAAAATCGCCAGCATGCGCATCCACAGATCCATAGGGCTCGGTGTAAACAGAGC
>CAZDVF010000221.1:0-5040 GCA_964508725.1 uncultured bacterium
ATTTTTGTCGAAAAGGATAAAATCGTTGGTGTGCTGCCGGGCAGATTGAAGGACTGTATCTACGAATCCCCCATCGGTTCCAGTTACGGATCTATCGTTACCGGAGACATACCCTTCGCCAGGGCCATGGATTTTGTCTCGTCTCTGAAAACGTATGCTAAAAAAAACAACTTTAGGGAAATCGTACTAACCGGAGCGCCACTGATTTACGAGAAATATCCCAGTCAGAATCTGGAATACGCCCTGCTCTGGCAGGGGTTCGCCTACCGCACCCACTACATATCAAGTGCCATCCAGCTCGATCCTGACCGGGACATCATCAGCCGGTTTCAACGCACCGTGCGGTACTACGTGCGCAAGTCGCTCAAGGACAAATCAATTCGGACCGAGATCAACGAGGATTATAACGCCTTCTACCCCATCATCCTGCATAACCTGGCCCGCCATAACGTGCGTCCCACCCACTCGCTGGAGGACCTCAAACGTCTGAAGGAACTGATGCCCGACCGGCTCAAGCTCTTCATGATCTACCATCATGATCAGCCCATTGGCGGATCACTCATGTTCTTCACCAACCCGCAGGTTGCGCTCTGCTTTTACAACATGATGCACTACGATCACGCTCGGCACAAACCGATTCACCGCGTGCTCTATGAAGTGGTCAAGTATTCCACGGAAAAGGGGTACAAGTACGTGGATATCGGGGTGTCTCAGGATACATCGGCGCTGAATCCCATGACGCCCAACGACAGCCTGATCGCCTACAAAGAGACCTTCGACGCCAAGGCTATTATGCGCAATACTCTGGCCCTCACATTATAGGACGGCCATATTGATCTGTTGGAGAACGGATTGTGAAACGCGCACCGGATCGTGCATCCGTTTGACCCATTCCTTGCCTGCCTGACCTTTCTCTTTTCTCAGCAATTCGGATTCAACATACGGTTTCAGCTGCTCTGCCACCGTTTCTTCGGTGATCAGGATGAAGGGGTGGTCTTCCAGGACCTTCTCGAAATCGGGCATGAGCTGAACAGCCGTGGGAATGCCCATGGCCAGCGCCTCCAGACTGTTGATGCCGTAACCCAGCTCGCCCAGGGTGTCAACAAAAAGGTGACACGAGGCTTTCAGTCGGAGCGCCTCGGTGTGCGGCAGTCCCTCGATGAGCACGATCTCAACCGGATGGGTCTCTTTCAGTTTCTCAAGACCCTGCAGGATGGCGTCCGTTCCCTTGATAACACGGTTGGTCGGCGCGTGGCCGATGCGAATCGTCTTTCCATCTTGCAAAGGCGGACGAGTCATAGCAGGCGGGTCGAACGGGAAGAACACGAACGTCAGTCTGGGATCCAGCAGGCAGTGGTCGAATTCAACGGTAAAACGGAAATCGGCCAGGGCATCCACAACAGGGATCATACCCCGTGTGCGTAAATCGCTGCCGCAGTAGAGCAGGGCGGCCTTGCCGCCTCTCTCCTTGAACTCACGGACAAGTTTGCCGCTGCGCAGGAATCCCACGCCGCCATCGAGAAAAAGGAGATCGCAGTCGCTAAAACGGACAGCGTCCAAGGCACGGCGGATGCGCGGTTCCCACAACCTGTCACGCACATTAAACAGCAAACGGACAAAAGCGGAACCGGATTCCCAGACCGGCGGCCCATCACTCATCCGCCTTTGACTGGATTGGTAGATGGGCCTGCGGACGAACGCTGGCTTCAGCCGGTTCATCCAATCCGTTCCGACCCAGGGGAGATTGAGACAGATGTCCTCGTCACACAGGCGAGAACCGGGATGGTACAACGTCACAAGTAAGCTCTCATGACCCTGCTGACGTTCAGCTTGCACCAGCTGCGCCGGCACACCGGCATAGTTTTCAGCGGCGAAATGAAGAATTCTCATGGCTCATCCAGCATACATTGGATACGGGAAAGGCCCGGAACCGCTGCTTTTTGCTTTGGACCCAGGCCTTTATTTCTCAGGGCAAGATCTCCAGAGATTACTGACACATCAACTGCACCATAATCGCTTTCTGTGCGTGCATCCGGTTTTCGGCCTCGTCGAAGACAATGGCGTGCGGTCCGTCCATCACACCATCGGTGATCTCATCACCGCGATGCGCCGGTAGACAGTGCATGACCTTGACATCGGGCTTGGCCAATTTAACCAACGCCTCGTTGATCTGGTAAGGACGGAAGATGGACTTGCGCGCTTCAGCCTCATCTTCCTGTCCCATGCTGGCCCACACGTCGGTGTAGAGAATGTCCGCATCACGGACAGCTTCGGCCGGGTCGCGCTGAATAACGATCTCGCTCAAACCAGTTGCCTTTGCCTTTTCCATCAATGTGGAATCTGGATCGTATCCGTCTGGACAGGCCAGGTGCAGGGCGATGGACATCCGGCTGGCGTAATTGATCCACGAGTTGGCCATGTTGTTGCCGTCGCCGATGTAAACGATCTTCAGATTCTCGGCGCGGCCGCAGTGCTCCAGAATGGTCAGCATGTCGGCCATGACCTGGCACGGATGCGCCAGATCAGACAGCCCGTTGATCACAGGGATGGAAGCGTTTTCAGCAAGCTGGACCACATCGTCATGTCCGAACACCCGCGCCATGATGCCATCATTGTAACGTGAAAGCACACGGGCCACATCGGCCACAGACTCGCGTTTGCCCAGGCCGATATCCGCCGGAGCCAGGTATAAGGCGTGCCCGCCCAACTGGAACATGCCGACTTCAAATGAAACCCGTGTTCGAGCAGAGGGTTTCTGAAAAATCATGGCCAGGGTCTGGCCATTCAGGATGTGATGCGTCTCCCCCCGCTTGGTCTTCGCTTTGAGTTCAAGTGCCAAACGAAATGTGGCATGGATCTCATCTGCTGTCAGATCGGGAATGGTTATAAAATCTTTGTTCACGGAACCTCCCATGAAGTTTTCAGTTTTCAGCTATCAGTTTTCAATAAATGATAATTCAGTGACAAAGAAGTAGTCCTCTTGCCTCTTGCCTCTTGCCTCTTGCCTCTTGCCTCTTGCCTCATCAATCACAAAATATATTTCGTCAGATCCTCATCCTCTACAATATCCTTGAGCCGTTCACGAACGTCCGAAGCCGACACTTTCACGGTCTTCATGGTGACGTCCGGAAGCTTGAAAAGGACATCCTCAAGCAGAGTCGTCATGATGGTCTGAAGCCGCCTGGCGCCGATGTCCTCGGCCCGCTGGTTCACGTCAGTCGCCATACGAGCGATTTCGCGAATGGAGCCCTTGGAAAAAGTGACTTTCACATCTTCAGTCTCCAGAAGCGCTCTGTATTGCTTGACCAAAGCATTCTCGGGTTCGGTGAGAATGCGGACGAAATCATCCGTGCTCAGGCTCTCAAGTTCTACGCGGATGGGAAAGCGTCCCTGCAACTCAGGAATCAGATCGGATGGTTTTGCCACATGAAACGCGCCCGATGCAATAAAAAGGATATGGTCAGTTTTGACCATCCCATACTTGGTCACCACATTGGTTCCCTCAACAACCGGAAGAATATCACGCTGTACGCCCTCACGCGACACATCGAGGCCGGCGGCGCCATCACCGTATCCGGCGATTTTGTCTATTTCATCTAAAAAGACGATGCCCGACTGTTCCACCCTTTCGATCGATTCACTGACAATCTTGTCCATATCCAGAAGCTTTTGTACTTCCTCATCAATTAAAACTTGTCGGGCTTCAGAGATCGGCATTTTGCGTTTTTTTCGTTTTTGCTGGCTCATACCACCAAACAGATCCTGAATGTTCAGACCCATCTCCTCAATCCCTATGGGAGAAAAAATTTGCAGCATGGGGAAGGAATCAGCAGGCACATCCATTTCGATCAAGCGATCCTCAAGCTGGCCGGATAGAAGCTGAAGCTTGATCTTCTCTCGCGTTCGACGCTGCCGCTCTTCTGTGGAATCAAGTGATGTTACATCTGTCTGGGAATCCCCCTCTTTTACTTGTGATCGCTGGGCTTCCCTGTCTTGGGGATAGAGTAAATCGAGAAGCCGCTCTTCGGCCGCTTCCTCCGCTTTAGTCTGGACCCGCTCTGTCCATTCCGCCCTGACCATCGAGATCGCCAGGTCAGTCAGGTCCCGGATGATGGATTCCACATCCCGTCCCACATACCCCACTTCGGTGAATTTTGACGCCTCGACCTTGATAAAAGGAGCCTCAGCCAGACGAGCCAGTCTGCGGGCGATCTCGGTTTTGCCCACGCCCGTGGGTCCGATGAGGATGATATTATTGGGCATAATTTCTTCACGTAAATCATCAGGAACGTTCCGCCGACGCCATCGGTTTCGCAACGCAATAGCCACCATTTTCTTGGCCTTATCCTGGCCGATGATATATTTATCGAGTTCATTGACGATTTCCCGGGGCGTCAACCGCCCGGAATCACGATGGGCATGGTGTGTCAAAAAAGCCTCCTGCCGTATCGATGACAACATTTGAAATAGAATGTATCTCCCACGCTGAATGTTCCCACTCAGCCTGCATTTTATCAATTTTCAATATGAGTGTATCAGCTGTCGCGTGAATGACCTCACAGCATTTCGACATTGATCTTGTCGTTGGTGAAAATGCAAATCTTTGAGGTGATTTGCAGCGCTTCACGAACGATGGTAGCCGCATCCATTTTGGTGTGCTGAACCAGCGCCCGTGCAGCAGCCAATGCATAGGGCCCCCCGGATCCGATGGCCACAATATTGTCATCAGGTTCAACAATGTCACCTGTTCCCGAAAGAATCAACGTGGTCTTCTTGTCAGCAACGGCAAGCAATGCATCAAGGCGACGGAGATACTTGTCCATCCGCCATTCTTTGGCCAGCTCGACGGCTGCACGGTAAAGGCTGCCGTGGTACTGGTCGAGCGCCTTCTCGAATTTATCAAACAGAGTAAATGCGTCGGCAGCTGCGCCGGCGAATCCGGCCAGAATCGTGTCGTCGTAGAGCTTCCGCACTTTTCTGGCTTTCTCTTTCATGATTGTATCACCAAACGTCACCTGCCCGTCGCCCCCAAGCGCGACC
>CAZDVF010000222.1:0-5023 GCA_964508725.1 uncultured bacterium
TTGGCGCCGAGAGGATGAATGCGTGGTTCTACCGCCTTAACTCGACCCGAAATCGATGCATGACATGGTACAGAAACAAATCCACTGGCTTTACTCAGGGGCTGACCTGTCTGTACGGTATCGCCTTTCTCAACGATGGGTTCACCTGGCGCTCCGATGTGTTGTTGAAGCGGAATAATTGCTTCGCCCGGTAGTGGGCATTTTTCGATGATTTTATGCTGTGACCACTCTTTTTCTTCCGGAGGATGGGCTCCACCCCGAAAGCTTTTCCGATGTCCAAACATTGAAACTCCTTGCATAATCGAACGACAACCACAGAGATTACAGAGATTTAGAAGGTTAATAGCATATCTATCGCCTTGTACGTATCCAATTTAATTTTGTATAATATCCATTCAATCTTCACTTAGATTTTTGTCGTTTAGTTTTTAGCTGTTTAAGCTCGCGTTCAAATTCTGCTGTATCCTGAAATTGACGGTAAACCGAGGCAAAGCGGACATAAGCCACCTCGTCCAGTAAACGAAGTTGATTCATGACGAGCTCTCCGATTTGCCGGCTTTGGATTTCTTTGATGAACTGGGCGTTTATTTCCGATTCCACCTGGTCGATAATCGTTTCCATCTGCTCGAGAGTCACCGGCCGCTTGATGCATGCGATCTGAATCCCTTTAAGGAGTTTGTCTCTGGCGTAAGGTTCGCTGCGTCCGTCCGATTTGATCACATAAAGAGCCTCGTCTTCAAACGCTTCGACGGTGGTGAAACGCCGGTTGCAATCGAGACACTGACGCCGTCTGCGAATCATCCGTCCTTTATTACGAGAACGGGTATCGACAACCCGATCAGTATCGCTGCCGCAGTACGGGCATCTCATGACGATTTACTTTCAGACAGTTGAAGTTGCCTGACCGCAAGACCGGCCTCATCAGCCAACGTTTTTGACAAGTCGTCGGGATATCCATCCAAAAATAATACTTTCTCGATGGATGCATTAAGAATCATCTTGATGCATAACGAACAGGGGTAATGTGTGGTATAGAGGACACTGCCTTCAATATTTACGCCCGATGTGGCCGCCTGAATGATGGCGTTTTGTTCAGCATGAATGCCTCTGCAGAGTTCGTGTCGCTCTCCTGATGGAACGCCCATTTTATCTCTCAGACATCCCACGTCCAGGCAGTGGGGAAGTTGGCGGGGCGCACCGTTGTAACCCGTGGCTAAAATGCGTTTGTCCTTGACGATGATGGCACCGACTTGACGCCGAAGACATGTGGAGCGCGTAGCGACAAGCCGGGTAATTTCCATGAAGTAATGGTCCCACGTGGGACGGTGTGAAGCAGGCTTTTTCATAGAAGGTCTTGATAGATGAGATAATCTTTCGAGAATGACTGAATATCCTCACGAATACGGGCAATGACAGTCTCATCCTCAATGTGAGAGAGAACACGATGGATGAATTCTGCGACGATTTCCATCTCGTTTTCCTTCATGCCGCGTGTGGTGAGTGCGGGCGTTCCCACGCGGATTCCGCTGGTGACGAACGGGCTTTTAGTGTCAAAGGGAACCATATTTTTGTTTACCGTGATCCCTGCCTGTTCAAGCGTTTTTTCAGCTGCCTTGCCCGTGATGCCTCTGTTGGACAAATTAACCAGAATGAGATGGTTGTCGGTTCCGCCCGAGACCAGATTGTATCCGTATTCCACCAGCTTTTGAGACAGGGTGTTGGCGTTTTTGATGATTTGCTGACAGTACTCTTTATATCCGGGCTGTAGATTTTCTTTGAAAGCAACGGCCTTGGCAGCGATGACGTGCATCATCGGTCCACCTTGAATGCCCGGCATCACCATATTGTCAATGATTTCCGAGATCATCTTGGTTCTGCCGGATTTGGGAGCTGTAATACCCATGGTGTTCTCAACATCTTTACCCACGAGAATCATACCGCCCCGCGGTCCGCGAAGTGTCTTGTGGGTCGTTGTTGTGACAACATCACAGACAGGCAGGGGATCTGGATGGAGCCCCGTCGCCACCAGGCCTGCCGGATGAGCGATATCCGCCATCAAATAGGCGCCGACGCTGTCGGCTACTTCCCGAAAACGTTCGTAGTCGATGAAACGGGGATAGGCGCTGGCGCCGGTTATAATGAGTTTGGGTTTGTGCTCTTTGGCAAGACTCCACACCTGATCAAAATCAATGGTTTCTGTTGCTTTATTGACACCGTACGAGACGAAATTGTAAAGTTTACCAGAAAAATTCACGGGGCTGCCGTGCGTCAGATGACCTCCGTGCGCCAGGTCCATACCGAGGACAGTATCTCCAGGTTTGATGAATGCCATGTACGCGGCCATGTTTGCCTGTGATCCGGAATGAGGTTGGACATTGGCATGTTCACATCTAAAAAGTTGTTTGGCGCGATCTCTGGCAAGGTTCTCGGCTTCGTCGACGAAATCACATCCGCCATAATAGCGATTACCCGGATATCCTTCGGCATATTTGTTTGTCATCACACACCCAAGTGCTTCGAGAACAGCACGGCTGACGAAGTTCTCAGAGGCGATGAGTTCCAGCTTATAATTTTCGCGACCAACCTCTCCCTTGATCGCTTCATAGATTTTTGGATCAAATGCTTGCAATGTCTTCATCATGTCACCTTACCACGGGTTTATAAACGACGCGTTGCATTCATTCATCGTTTTTCGATGATAAAAATTAGGGGAGATGGATTCGAGATCTATCAGTCATAGTAATTCGTAGTTAAACAATTTGATTGATCTTCAAACCACTAGCCCAGCTAGTGGTTCTCGATCCTAAACTGGACGGCAGATACCTGCCTACTTTAAGCCCCCCGGCTCCGCCGGGAGTCTTAAAGCCACCGCCTTTGGCGGTGGATCGTTTACCTGTCAGATTTTGTTACGCAGTCCGAAGTCATACATTCCAATCAAGAAAAAGGATTACGTTGTCTTCCGTCAGAATGCACCAACATGCTCAGCATGAAATCATTTTTTTCAAGCAGGATAGTGTTGACAAAATTGACTGTTATATTTTTAACGAAATGATGTCGTGGTCTTGTGATTTCTTTCGTTCATATAGACCAAATGGGACAAAAGGTCCCATTTGGTCTGGAGAATCGCGTCAATATTGAGAATCAGAGTACCGCTAAAGTATTACCGTCCTGTCAATTTGTGAATTTTGTTGACCCGTCTTTCGTGTCTCCCACCGGATTCAAAGGACGTGTTCAAGAATTCATTGACGATATCGATTGCCGTATCTGTTTCTACAAATCTGGCTGCCAAGACGAGAATATTGGCATTGTTGTGCCGTCGGCTCATAGAGGCCAGATCGACACTCATACAAAGTGCAGCCCTAACGCCGGATATTTTATTAGCGACGATGGACATCCCGATACCGCTACCGCAGATCAGGATGCCCAGATCCGATTCATGATTTGCTACCGCGTTTCCGACATTGATGGCGATATCTGGATAATCGACAGCTTCTGACGTATTGGTTCCAAAGTCATGATAGGGAATAGACTGCCTTTCCAATTCAGATCGAAGTGTCTGTTTCAATTCAAAGCCGGCATGATCTGATCCGATAGCTATGGACAGCATGCAATTTCCTATTGGATCCATTCGTAACAGGCGGATCGCGGAAGTTTCTGATTGTTATGCATGAAGTAATCTTCACGTGTAGGAATCAGGGTTTTGATACCATCCAGTCTCCGTTCGGCATCAGGCTTCCACTCCAAATCACGCGCGGCTCTTTGATATTCGTCGTAGGCCATTTTATAAACAAGTTTGTCGTCAAAGGTGACATTGCCGCCAGCCTGCCTAACGCATTTATCCGCAGTGGTTTCATAAATAATGCCGCGTGTCAGATAGGCCAGGCCATAATTAGAGTCGATTCTCAATGACTTGCGTACTTGCTGCATGGCTGCTGTATAACGACCGAGGGAGGTAAGACTTAAAGCCAGGTTACACATATTTTTCTTGTCTTCTGGATCTTTTTCAAGAATTCCCTGGTAGATTTCGATTGCAGCTGAAAACTGATCCGTTTGCTGGTAACAATCTCCGATGAGTTCGTTTGCAAGCAGGTTGTCGGATTCATTGTCCAATACCAGTTTGAGATGGGGGATGGCTTTTTCGAATTCACCGATACGATGATAGCTTTGACCAAGATCCAGCCTGAGCTTCATGTCATCGGGAAAGCGTTCGACCATTGTTTCGCGCTGCGCGATCACAGCATCGATATCTCCGGTCTGTGCAATCAAATTGTCCAGAACTTCCTGAGACCGCTTGTCATTCGGTTCGATTTCGATGACTTTCTGATATGCTTGGATGGCCTTGTCCTGTTGATCAGTCTGTACGTAGAGTTGTCCGAGACTGCGGTAATGAACAGCCGAATCAGGCTCCAGTGTCGTCAGCTTTTCGTAGATGTCTATGGCTTCCCCGTTTCGGTTTTGTTGACGGTAGATGTATCCCAGGGCTTTGTAGGGATACGGTCTGTCAGGGACATTGGAGATACCCAGTTTATAGGCCCATTCCGCGCTGTCGGGTTCACCGAGTTGCAAATAACATGTGCCCAGCTGGTTGTAGATTCGGTTTGCGTAGATGCCTGTTGTGTCATTTTCTGCAACTAACCTAAAATATCTCTTGGCCTTTGCATAGTCATGTTGTTTATAAGGCTCGTAACCCAAACTGTAACGGATGGTAATCCAGGTTTTATGAATGTTGAAAAGCGAATCCTGGATAGCTTTCTGGCGTGCAGGATCGAAGGGTTTTGTTGCAGAACCGGAGCTGGCGCAGCCAAAGAAATTGGTAAGTGCAGAGATACAGACAAGAGCGGCGATGATTATCACGATGGTAAGATGCGTTCTCCGTTGCACGGATCTTCCTCCTTATTAAACAAAAATACGACACATAAGTTAAGTAAGATTTTAATAAAAATATGAATGAAATGCAAGTAAAATTTCGGTCCTATGTTGATTCGAGTGGGTAAACCCATCATTTCATCTTATATTTGGTTAT
>CAZDVF010000223.1:0-5017 GCA_964508725.1 uncultured bacterium
ATACCTGCCTACTTTAAGCCACCCGGCTCCGCCGGGAGTCTTAAAGCCACCGCCTGTGGCGGTGGATCGTTTACTTGAATCTGCCAGCGAGCGCATTCTCCGTGGCTTGCCGCGGGGTTAGCGAGCGAATATGAAAAGAAGTTTTTCCTTACAGATGAAGATTCCCCGCTGCCTGCCTTGGGCAGGCAGGCGGCGGGGAGCTTCAATCAATGTGTCTCCTGAATAGAAAAGATAGAGGAAGGAAGTCCGGTCGTCCTGTGTGCAGAAAAGATTCTGGCGCTCAGGTTATGAATCCACTTAATCTGATAAGGATTTTGGGTCGGCATTGTATGAGAGAGAGGCTGCAGTTGGGTGCAAATCCCGCGAACCAATGTCGCTCAAAATGAAAAAAGGCGGATTGCCCAAAGCGGTCCGCCTTTTCTGCTTTGAATTGACAATCGGTCAGCCGGTGATGGATGCGAAGGGTCCGATCGTCTCGCCGTCTTTGATCTTGCGTTCCGAAACGACAGCGAATTCAATTGAGCACCCGTTTCCAATTGTTGCATTTGACAGTCTGACATGCGGGCCGATAGAGCAATCCTTGCCGATGCGAGTTTTGCCCTGAAGCATGGTGAAAGGATTGATGGTGGTGTCAAGTCCAATTTTGACATCTGGTTCGATGTATATCGACGCCGGATCGATGATCGTCACGCCATGCTCCATCATCTTTTCCAAGATCGCATCTTTCATCTTCAGCGCGGCACGCGTCAGCTCTTCCCGGCTGTTGATCCCGATAAGGATTTCGGGATCTTTGACCGTGAAAGTTTCAACCAGTTGATTTCTGTCCGTCAACATCTGGATGACGTCTGTGAGATAATACTCGCCCTGATCATTGTTTTGATCCAGTTGCGCCAGGAGGGGTAGAACCTTTTCCGCCTGAAAGCAATAGTGGGATGTGTTGACTTCGGTTATTTTCCGTTCCTTAATTGTGGCGTCACGCTCTTCAACAATGCGAAGCACGCGCCCCGACTTGTTTCGAATGATACGTCCGTATGCCGGCGTGGGATCGAGAATGGCTGTGGTCAGTGTGGCAGCCGCGCCTGTCTGCTGGTGACGCTGTACAAGCTGTTTGAGGAAACGTCCTGTTAAAAACGGTGTATCTCCGGCCAAAACCAGAATGTCGCCGCTGTATCCCTTCAGCGCTTCAGATGCCATGAGTAAGGCGTGCCCTGTTCCCAGTTGCTGGATTTGCTTGACGTATTCAAAATTGGGGCCGAGTTGCTCGCGCACCAGGTCGGCTTCGTATCCCACGACAACGATGGTCCGGTCCACTTTCGCCGTTCCGCAGGCCTGGAGAATGTAAGAGATCATCGGCTTGCCCAGGATAGGGTGGAGCACCTTGGGCAGCTGTGATTTCATGCGCGTCCCTTTTCCGGCTGCGAGGATGACAGCTGCAACGGATCGGTTTTGCTTCGACACGATAAAAAATCTCCTATCCCAATCGATTCATTAAGATTATGCAACCACCGAGATTATGGAGGAAACCTGATTATCCAAGTGTCATTCAGTGAGTTGATCGTTGGTTATCCAATGCCTGGTTTGGATCACAGCATTCCAGACTTCTGATCAAAGGGCACTTTCTGAATCCCCTGGTTGTTCAGGGGGCAGTCATCACAGTCATGCGATCATCAAGCGGACGAAGCCCGCAACGATGACTGCGATAATAAACACGCAAATGTAGAAAACAACAGATTTCAGGAGGCTGCCTTTTCCACTGGCTTTGCGCTTGCTGATCCATCCGCGCCAGTTGCACGCATGGCAGCGGTATGTTTTATACGGTAAGATCACCTTGATGAGGGTTTCAATGTGGTTGCGCGAGCGAGATCTGTAGAGCTTGTATTGTCCGCATTGGGGACAGGGATAAGGTGCCTGCACTGTCAGATCCTTCTGTTTTATGGCTGATAATCCAGCCAAATATAATAAACAAAGTGCTTAGATGAAAGGAGATTTGTTATTATTTTCGTGGCAGATCCTGCCGGTTCATCTCAATCCCAATGGCTGGGGGAAGAGGATCTCCCGCGCGGCTTCGAGCGCATAGGTATCGGTCATTCCTGCGACAAAATCGACGACGGGACGTTCGGGGTGGATCTCCCCTGTGTAAAGGTGAAGCCGACTTCCGAGATACCGTCCGAATTGATTGTCGACTGAAGAGGTTGTCTGCATGTATGCTGCCTGGTCAGATCCGTTGCGGCGGAACAAATCGATTAAATAGGTGAAGAGATGTTGGAGCAGCGCTGCAATCGACGCGTCGCTTTTCAGCAGAAGCGGATGGTTGTAAATCCGGGCATAATTGAAATCTTTCAGCTCGCAGATCAGTTCGTATTTTGCGTCCGAAAAGGCGATTTCATCTCGTCCGGTCGAGCTGCGAACCACATCCATTACCAGTGTGTCAATGATTTCGCCGTTGGTTGTTCCGAGGTTCTGCTTGAGACGCTTTGGTACATCTTCAATCGTGATGAGACCGGCTGTGATGGCGTCTTCGATATCCCGTCCAAGATAGGCAATCTTGTCGGCCACACGCACTACGCATCCCTCAAACGTCAAGGGCGCCGATTGCCGCATGGTGATGGTCTCCAGATCTTTCCATTGATCGTGGGGCGCAATGGCAGGCTGAAACGCTTCGCCGCAATGCGATACAATCCCATCGCGAACAGCGTAGGTCAGGTTCAGTCCCTTGCCGTCCCTTGCGATTGTATCGACAACCCGCAAGCTGTGCACTTCGTGGATAAATCCACCCGAGTTGACAGCCAGTTCGTTGAGCACTTTCTCGCCCACATGACCAAATGGTGCGTGCCCCAGATCGTGCCCAAGCGCGATGGCCTGAGCCAGCTCCACGTCGAGATTGAGTCCCTTGCAAATGGTTGTTGCGATTGTGGAGACATGCAGGACGTGTTCGATGCGCGTACAGATATGATCGTTTTGCGGCGCGAAGAAGACCTGGGTCTTGTGTTTGAGACGACGGAAGGGTGTGGCGTGAATAATGGCAGTCTGATCACGGAAATAATCGCCGCGCAGATCAGGCTTTCGGGTTTTGGTGCGGGCGTGATAGATATCGTTTGAAAGGGGATTTTGCATGCTTGAAATCCTGTATCCGACCAAATCAGTTCGGAGGCATACTATCCTGCATTGAGCGGATAAAGAATGCGACGCGCCGGTTTCTGAAACGGCCCTCTTCTGTTTCGTTTGAGGCAGCGGGTCTGGATTCGCCCCAACCCACAGCTGAAATCTCCATATCCAATCGAAGTTCCATATCCCAGAAATAATTCCGTACAGCTCCGGCCTGCTGTTGCGAAAGCAGGAAGTTCAATTCAGCAGCGCCCCAGCTGTCGGTATGCACGTGGATGGAGATTGTTACTGGAGCATGTTCTCTGATTTGTGCAGCTATAGCGGAGAGAACAGGGCGTCCCTCCGGACGGATTTCAGTCGTCTCACGTTCGAAAAGTGTGTCTGCTGGCACCTCAATGTAGAGCGCTGTGTTGATGGCGGCCACAGCGTCGATATCCGCTCCCAATGCCGGATCATGCGCAACGCCCTGGTCAGGATCGTCCCTGAGCTTCACATATGTGTATGTGCGTTCCGGATTAGCGACTGGCGCGATATCAAGGGACGCTTTGTCCGAGGTGATGCGTCCGACTGAAATATAGGTCAGACCGTCGTCACTAATCCAGATCAGGAGATCGTCCTCGCTGTTTGGCCGGAAAACCATGAGGTCGTCGCCGGGTCCATCTTCGAGAATATTATCGATGAATTTTAGGACAATTGTTCCACCGCTTCCAAGCGAGACAAAGCTATCCGATGTATCAGCAGGAGGTCCAAGCGCCAGACGCGGATTCTGGAATGCTGAATCGGGCTCACCACCGGTGCCTGATCCCGGGTTGCCCGGATCGTAGGTGATCACTGAATCAGCAAAAGAGATCACTCCCATGGGAAGTTGCTGGAGCTCCGCCTGAACATTTCTTAATGCCTGCTTGTTCAGGTCCTGTTTTAATGGTTGGAAGGGCGCCGGTCTGGAGGGAGATGCTGAAATCAAGAGTGTGCCCAGTAAAACCAGACTGTACAGTTTTCTCCGTAGATTCATGTATCCAGCCCCTTTGTATTTCACACGATAATATATCAATTTCTCGTCGTAATGTAAAGCTTCATTTTAAAACGGGTCATGCTGTGCGTGTAGATTTGATCTCCTGGAATTGGATCTTTTTTTGCTTGATTCGGCTGCGAAAAGTTCTTATATTGAGCCTCAACATTTGGCTGGCGCTTTAGCTCAGTCGGTAGAGCAACGGACTGAAAATCCGTGTGTCCCCAGTTCAATTCTGGGAGGCGCCACTTATACTCCGACCTTACAGATTGTCGGAGTATTTTTTATGCAAGCCAGCTGCCCGGTCTCTGGCCTCGCGGTCTGGGAGGCGCCACAAAAGAAACAAGAACTTGGTCCCGCTTTTTCGGGGCTATTTTTTTACATATTAAAATTGTCACCAAATTGTCACAATTTTTGCTTCAAATGGATGCCGGATTCAATGTTTTCCTGTTCATAAGGAATGAATGGCATTGTCGAATTTTTTTGTTGATGGATTTGTCCATTTTGATTGATCTTCAAACCACTAGCTCAGATAGTGGTTCTCGATCCTAAACTGGACGGCAGATACCTGCCTGCTTTAAGATCGTTTACTCGAAATTTTGGTGAATGTTCTTGACTTTATCGTCGTAATCTTCTATCATATATTATCTTTCAAGATCATCTTCTTTTTTTCGAACGACAAGCCGCAGATCTGAAGTACACTGTGAGCGCCGGGAGGGGCGGGGCAGCAATCTTGATCATTTTATCTCCGATTCACAATACGCTTACAACGATTGCCGGGTAATGAAAGAAGATTACCCTGTGTATTCATAATACTTTAATAATCGAGACGGGCGAGTAACATGTTCCTTGCTCATTCAAGTGGCCATCAACTTTCCAACCATTTAACGCATACAGCGGATA
>CAZDVF010000224.1:0-5012 GCA_964508725.1 uncultured bacterium
CCGGCCACATTCTGCATACGCTCTACTGGAAGAACCTGTCTCCCCACGGCGGAGGGAAGCCCAGGAGTGCCCTCATGGAAGCTATCACAACTACATTCGGCAGGTATGACAGTTTCCAGAAGCAAATGGCCGCT
The DNA here is from genome assembly GCA_964508725.1 of uncultured bacterium. Lineage (GTDB taxonomy): Bacteria > Zhuqueibacterota > QNDG01 > QNDG01 > DSAB01 > CAZDVF01. Next base: position 135 of record CAZDVF010000224.1, read on the forward strand.
GCGACAATTGCAGTGGAGGGAAGCGGTTGGGGTATTTTAGCGTATCAGCCTGTGAACGCGTCGCTGGTCATTCTGCAGTCGGAAATCCACCAGAATCTGACACAATGGGGTGCTGTCCCACTGTTGGTTATTGATGTGTGGGAGCATGCCTATTACCTGAAATACCAGAACAGGCGGTCTGATTACGTTTCTGCCATTTTCAAGATTATCAACTGGGATGAAGTAGAGGAGCGGTTTGCACGCGCAACAGCATAAAAGAATAATCTGTCTCACTCATCGAGAGGCTATTTGGGACTTTTAGGCGCACATGTGTCAGTCGCCGGCGGATTCGATCAGGCCGTCCAGCGGGGCGAAGACCTGGGATGTCAGGCCATCCAGATCTTCAGCAAAAACCAGAAACAGTGGACAGCGCCGCCTCTTTCGGATCAGGTGGCGGACGCCTTTCGGCTGGCTTTCGACACGTCGTCTATCCAGTCTGTGGTCATTCATGACAGCTATCTCATCAACCTTGCCAGTCCTGATCCCGATCGTCTGAAAAAATCACGACAGGCATTTCTTGATGAGATGCAACGGGCGGACAAACTGGGAGTGTCTAACCTTGTTTTCCACCCTGGATCGCACATGAAGACATCAAAGGCAGCTGGTGTCAAACGGATTATAGACAGTCTCAACTGGGCGTTGGATCAGCAGCCGGAAGGAGATGTCACACTCCTCATCGAAACAACTGCGGGGCAGGGCGACCATCTGGGATTCAGTTTTGAGCAAGTGGCGGAGATGATATCACAGGTTGAGGATAAAGATCGCATTGGCGTGTGCTTCGATACGGCCCACGTCTTTGCCGCAGGATACGACATGCGGTCCGAGAAGTCCTACACGGAAACGATGACTGTATTGCATCAAGTTATCGGACTCGATCGGATCAAGGTCATTCATCTTAACGATTCAAAGTCAGACCTGGGCAGCCGGGTTGACAGGCACGCCAATATTGGTCAGGGTTTGCTCGGTGAAACACCTTTTCGATTGTTGGTCAATGATTCGCGTTTTCAGGATGTGCCCATGATTTTAGAAACACCTGACGATGGGGAAGGGTATCGGAAAACTCTGACACTGCTTCAGTCATACATTCACTAAAGAAGGAGGAAACATGGAATCACAGGATTTTCAGAACACCATTCAATTCGCTCTGGAACGTGAGCGCGAAGCAGTCACTTTTTACCAGCAGTGCAGCCAGCGGACAACCCGCCCCGGAATGAAAGAGGCGTTTATCGAAATGGCCGATGAAGAATCCAAACATGTTCGCATGCTGGAAGGATTCAAACCGGAACAAGTCGAGAAGGTCAAACTGCGAGAAATCCCAGACCTGAAGATCGGCGACTATCTTGTGGATCAGTCCTTTGAACCTGACATGGCATACAAGGATCTGCTCATATTGGCCATGAAACGGGAAGAGTAAATCGACTTGTTGCGTATCCAAATCCGACATTTTCCAGATGATGGATGATGTGGACACTCTCACAAACATGTAAAGGAGGTTCATTCAATGATTGTGGATTTTTCCTCTCTGAGTGTTGACAAGGCTTTAAGTATGGCCTTGAAATCGGAACAAGAGGCCGGCGCACTCTATCAGAAACTGCATGGGTTGGTTAATAATTTTGTCATGAAAGACAAACTGCTGTTTCTCATCGGGGAAGAAGAAAAACATCAAAAAATGATTCAGAGTTTGTACGGGAAAATGTTTCCGTCGCAGACGTCCGCACACGTTGAGAAGTCACTCATTCCGCGGGTCACCATCTCGCTGGAGGATGAGACTTCAGTGCCGGATCTGCTCGAATTGGCCATGGAGGCCGAGAAAACATTCGAAGAGTTTTATGACAGGATGTCTGAAGAAGTTGAGGAACGCGGCGCAGTTGAGATCCTTCAGTATCTCTCCAGCATGGAGCTCGGGCATTACGCCCTGATCAAAGGCGAATACGATCTCTGCATGCGTGACGAGACCTATTACACACGCGGAGACTTTCAATATGACATGGTTCGCATCGGGCCGTAACAGGTGAAAACGATGGCGAAACCGCCAATTTAACAGATTCGTACAATCTTTTAATGTGAGAGACAAGATGGACAAACGTATTTATCTGGATAATGCGGCCACGACCCGCACCGATCTCAAAGTCGTGGACGCCATGCTGCCTTTTTTTACAGATGTTTATGCTGTGGCATCGTCCCAGTTCAGCCATTCTCCAGGTATCGAGGCCCGGGAGGCGCTCGATCACGCCCGCGAGATCATCGCCGGCCGGCTGGGAGCAAATCCCGAAGAAATTATTTTTACATCCGGTGGCACCGAGGCGAATAATCTGGCGCTTAAGGGTTTGGCACAGTCATTTCGCGGCAAGAAAAACCATCTCATCTGTTCGAAGCTGGAACATAATAGTGTGCTGCATACCTGTCAGTGGCTCGAAGGGGAGGGATTTGACGTTACCTGTTTGGATGTGGATGAAGAGGGTTTCATCAATCTTGATCAACTTTCGGGCAGCATCACAGATCAGACCTTTCTTGTGAGCGTGCAGCACGGCAATCAGGAAGTGGGGACGGTCCAGGACATCGCACAAGTCGGCGCAATCTGCAGGGAGCGTGGCGTCCTGTTCCACACGGATGCGGCCCAGAGCTTCACGCAGCTTGATCTGAATGTCCAAACTATTGCCGTTGATTTAATGACGCTATCCTCTCACAAAATTCACGGTCCCAAGGGCGTGGGTGCGCTCTACGTCCGTAAAGGCACGCCGCTGAAGAAGATCTTTCACGGCGGCTACAGCGAGTTCGACATGCGTCCAGGAACCGAGAACGTATCCGGTGTCGCGGGATTCGGCAAAGCCGTCGAGCTGGCCAAGCCGGAGCACGTACAGCACCTTCGCACACTTCAGAAATCCCTGCTCGAAGGATTAAAACATGACATCGACGGAGTCGTCGTCAACGGTCCACGTGATCTGTCGAAGCGTCTTCCCTGGAACGTCAACGTGTCGTTTGATCTCATCGAGGGTGAATCTGTTGTGCTTCATCTCGACATGAAGGGGATTTCGGTGATCACAGGGTCAGCCTGTTTTTCCCGATCGCTGGAACCCAGCTACGTCATGATGGCCATGGGATACACGCATGAAAGGGCGCACGGGTCCATCCGGTTTACATCAAGCCGGTTCAATACTGTAGATGAAATGAAGCGCGTTGTCGCATCCTGCAAGGAAGTCGTTGAGGCGCTGCGTGAAATCAGTCCACTGAAATCGAAGGAGTAATGCACATGTCATTTCCTTACACCAAAAAAGTGCTTGAGCATTTCATGCATCCCCACAACGTGGGTAAGATGAAAGATCCCGATGCGATGGCTGCGGAGGGTAGTCCGGCTTGCGGCGACATGGTCAAGCTCTATCTGAAAGTCGATGAAGAAACCAAGCAGATTGACGATATCAAGTTCGAATCGTACGGCTGCGCGTCCAATATCGCCACCGGATCCATCATCACGGATCTGGCCATCGGCAAGACGCTTGACGAGGCCAAGAAACTCAACTGGAAATCGGCAGCCGAAGCTTTGGGCGGACTGCCTCCGGTGAAGGTCCATTGCGCTGTGCTGGCCGTGGATGCCCTGCGTACCGCCATCGAGAATTACGAACACCAGCACGGCCTGCTCAAGGATAAAATCCCCACCACTGAAGAGATTGTTTTGAAGCGTCTCTCGCGGGTGATTAATCCTTTGGCCGGACTTGATGTGGTCAAAACCAAGCTCGTTCAGAAGGTGAAAGTCGCCGACGGTGTGGTGACCGTGTATGTCGAACTGCCGCCGCGGCACCAGTTCGCCAACAACGTGAAGAACGAGATTGCCGAGCGCATCGAGCCGCTGTGGGATATCCAAAAGGTCAAGATCGTTCTTCGGGGCGACTGATGGTTGAATCCAACATGCCTGATGTGATTGTCGATGTGACGGGTGAAACCTGTCCTATTCCGTTGATCGAGATGCGCAAGGCAGTGATGAAAGCGGAAAAGGGTGACGTCATCGAAGTGAGGGGCACGCATCCAGCCTCAAAGAAGGAGATCCCCCTGGCTGTTCGTTCACTCGGACTGGAGTTGCTGTCCGAAGAAGAAGTCGACGGGGGCGTGTGGCGCATTCTGATCAGACGATGAGGTGACGGGATGGACAAGGCGACTATCGTGTTGCACAGCGGAGATCTGGACAAGCTGATGAGCGCGCTGATTATCGGCAACGGTTATCTGGCTATGGGCGGTAAGGTCACACTCTACTTTACTTTCTGGGGACTCCAGCGACTCATCAGGGGGAGGCTTTCCCGCGCGCCGCTTTCAAAGATGAACATGCTCGGTCTTGGAGCCTGGATGATGAGGCGGAAGATGCGCAAGACTGGTGTGGCTACGCCCGAACGGTTGATGTCCGATTTTCGTGAATTGGGAGGACGTGTCATCGCCTGTGAGATGACGATGGAGGTGATGGGCATCTCCAGAGACAAGCTGGACACGTCTCTCATCGATGAATTCGGCGCTGTGGGCATGTACGTTCACGAGTCGAAAGACGCGGGGATGACGCTGTTTATTTAATCGTTTGAGAGATGATCGAGCTGGAATTGGGAGATGTGTTTGATACTTTCCGCCGGATCACTCTTGTCCAAAATAGATATTTTTAGAATTTGATTTGGACAGCATTTAACACTCTCATTGAGATATATAACAATCTGTACCCTTAATTATTGAACTTAAATGCCTTTTCGGGGCTTAGAATCATGATAATTCAGTTTATTTTGGACAGCAGTGAATCATATTAATGATTTAACGATTAATTTATCTAATCATATGTATGAGGATTTCAATTACTATTATGTTTGC
>CAZDVF010000225.1:0-4997 GCA_964508725.1 uncultured bacterium
AATTCCAAATCATCTTGTCAAGAATTATTTGCGATTTGGGATTTTTTTAATTTTTTGTATAAAATGAGTGTTATGATGAATCAGACATGCTCAGACAGAAGTTGGCATCTTTGCCATCTTGCGTCCTATAGGGGCTTTTTGCTTCGTTCCAAATTTCGAAAGAAACCGTTCAGGTTCAGTGGCATAATGTTGCGCCACATCGCGTGTTATTTTACCAGTTTTCAATAATTTCAGCAAACTGTCGTCCAAGGTTTGCATGCCGTCTGCAGTGCTCGATTGCATGATAGAACGAATCTGGTGAATCTTGTGTTCACGGCACATGTTGCGAATAGCCGAATTGGCGATCATCACTTCGACCGCCGCAACTCTGCCAACACTGTTACCCAGGGGTAGAAGCCTTTGCGATATTACACCGAGCAGGGAGCTCGAAATTTGTTGAAGGATTTGTCTCTGCTGCTCAGCAGGAAATACATCAATAATTCGGTTAATGGTGTCGGGTGCATTCCGCGTATGAAGGGTTGACAGAACAAGGTGTCCAGTCTCTGCTGCTGTCAGAGCCAGTGAAATGGTTTCCAGATCTCGCATCTCACCAACGAGAATAATATCCGGATCTTCACGCAGAGCGCTTTTTAACGCATCTGCAAATGAATGAGTATGTTGACCCAATGCGCGCTGTTCGATCAAACATTTATTGGGCTTATGAGTAAACTCGATGGGATCTTCAATGGTTAAAATATGGGAATGCCTCTCTGTGTTCATCAGATCGATCATCGCCGCTAGAGTAGTTGATTTACCATGACCCGTCGGACCAGTGACAAGAATCAATCCTTCCCTCATTCGTGCAAGTTGCGTAACAGCGTCTGGCATGCCCAACTCTTCAAGCGATCTGATATGGTCCGGAATAATTCGGAAGGCCATGCCATAACCGCCCAGTTTGGTAAATGCATTGACACGAAAATTCGCCAGATTGGAAACAACATATCCGAAATCCAACTCAAGCCGGTCTCGAAACCTTTCCATCTGATAGTCATCGAGAATCTGAACCAGAATATCTTCCATATCCTGATTACTCAAGACTCGTCCCTTAATTGGCTGCAACTTGCCATCAATCCGGACAATGGGAGGGTATCCCTGACTTAAATGAATATCAGACGCGTTATTTTTTACTGCGTGTGTTAACAGTTGGTGTATCTGTTCGCAACCGATCATGCATTACCCCTGAACAATAGTAGGTGTTATAAAAATCATAAGATCCGTTTGCTTGTCTTCGTATATTTCATGCTGGAATAATCGACCAATCAAGGGCAGACTTCCCAACAGCCAGACCTTCTGCTTTGTCTTGGAACGCTGGTTCTTGATCAATCCTCCAATGACAATGGTCTCGCCATTGCGAACAGAAACAATGCTGTTGACTGTTCGCTTGTCTGTGATGGGCGCCCGGTGCTTGTCTTCATACACGACCCAACCGGTAATCTCTTCAATCACCGGATTGACGTACATGGTAATCTCACCGCTTGCCGCCACATGAGGCGTCACATTAAGCTGGATATTCACTTCCTTGTATTCAAATGTCACCATATCGCCCTGACCACCCATGCCACGTTGAATGCGTGGAACGGGCACAGTGGTTCCAACGCTGATCGACGACTCTTCGTTGTCCATCGCCAGAAGTTTGGGATTCGAGATCAGTTTGGATTCTGTCTTCTCCTGAAGGAAATCGAGAACCGCTTCAAATTGACTTGCCGAGAGATGTCCCATGTTCCACTCACCGCCACCGCCAGGATCGGTATTGATCACCGAATAATTTTTCTCATCTCCGTTCGGCAATATATCCTGCCACTGCAAAGCCGCGGTGATGGTTTTATCCCAGTTGATACCCAGCTCGTTTCTTTCAATCGGCGCCATCTCGACCAACCGGGACTCAATCATGATCTGCACAGGCGCCCGATCCAGTTGCAGGATAATGGCATCAATCTCACGTATTTTTTCAGGACTGTCCGTGACGACCAGGGTGCTGGATCGGCGAATGCCCTGGATAGCGACTTCATTGCTCTCTTTCCGATTTTTACCGGCATCATCGAAATTGAGAAAGTCGGGACGAAACACCTTGACCAGCGAATCACTGCTGGCGACCTGTTTAATCACACTGGCCACATTTTCGGCGTCAGCATATTTGATACGATAGACTTTGGTCAACCGGCCGCCTGAATAAGTCACCTTGACAGGTTTGATTGTAATAATTCCGTCATCGATGATGTATTCGCAATTGCTTGTGTAAACAATCTTTTCGAGAGCCTGCCGAAGCGTCACATCACGCAAATTCATCGTGACCATTCCTTCAACACCATCGGTCACCACCATGTTCAGTCCGTTTGAGATGGCTATGGTTCGCAGGGCATTGCGAATCGGCGTGTTGTTGAACCGGAAACCCACAATATTATTCCAGGGAATGAGATCGGATTCAACATCTTGTAATGTGACTGAATCGAGCTCCTGCGTTTGCACACTCGCGTCACCAACCAAACGATTCGATTCCGTCGTCGTGGAAGCGACTGGTTGTGAGATCATCGCATCAGGCGTATCAACAGGAACCGGTTCAGGTTGTAATTTCTCGAAAGCATCTGCTTGACCACTTGAGGATTCGGACTCAATATCCAACAATTCAGCCAGCGCATCGACATTTGCATCTGACAGAGCGGTTTCATCCGGCAACAAAGAGCCCACATCAACAGCAACTCCCGCCTCTTCTTGCCGGACGGCCATCCGCTCAGTGATCCTGGGTGTTTGCACAACAAGAGTCCGTGATTTCTTGACGACAGATACAGGCGATGGCGATGAAAACCGCAACAAGGCTCTCAGGGTTTTTCCATCATTACCTTCGGTGAAAAAGTGGATTTGATTGAGAGGCGATTCTTCGATTGTTATGTCTTGTTCGCTGGTATTGTTCTCGACACCGCGAATCAGCAACGCTACAGTCTCACGAGAGGGGCGTAAATACCCTGCCCAATTGGTGCTGCCCTCGAACGATAAGGTGGTCATCACCTGGTCGTTCTCGACAGAGGGAACAACACCTGTCATACGCCCTGGTGTCGGCGAGATATCTTCGTCCCATTTTGTCAGCGAGCCCTCAAGCATCCGTAAATCATTAAACGCAATCACGACATTCCGGTTTTGCTTGAGCACAGCCAACGGGCACCAGACACTGCAAGCCAGATCGATGCGAAAAATTGAAGGCGCATCACTGACTTTATGAATATAAATACTGCCGCCGGGCGGATTGACAAGAGGAATTGTTTCACCCTCGTGACGACCTGCGCTCCCGTAAAAATAGATAGAGACAAGTCCCGCTTTTTTCTCGGTAATTCCCGCCCAGATGCATTTCTGATCAAATGACAGGACAGTCCACGCTCTGTCACCCTCCCCCCCTTTTTTCACAGAAACAAGGGTCGCCTCTCCGAATAGGCAGGTCGGAATCAGAAACGCATGTAAAAACAGGAGCAGTCTCCATTTTCTTATTGTTTGGAATCTCATGGCGATTCTCTCCAGTAAAGTGTAAACATCCTGGTTCCTTGACGACAGAGAACCTCCATTCCCTCAATTTTCTCGACTTTAATCCCTTGTTCTTCATCTCCCTCTCCGATGACGTGCTCACCGATGAGAGCAAAAGCTTTTCCTTCCTTCCACACAATACCTTTTAAAGCCAATTGTGTCGTATCGGATTTCTGAGTACTCACACTGGCTGAAGACGACACAGATCCTCTTCGTGGCGTTGAGACAGGGGTGAACGGGTCTCTGCCCCATGTATCAAATTGCTGACCGCGAAGGGGCGGACTCTGCACTGCTGCAACCTGATTGCCTGAAGCCGTTTGAACGGGATGTGTGTTTTGATTCGATTTCTGTCCTTTGGGCTTTAGAACCAACTGATCAATCAGAAATACGCTCACAGCCAGGCCTAGAATCATGAGTAATCGTTTTTCACTTTTCTTCAATTCCATCGGTGTTTCCTTTCACGGACATACCTGTCCGTTACCACTCCGTTCCACCTGTTTGAGAGACACCCAAAGTAAGGTGGAAATTTTTTTCATTAAAAAAGAGCGCCTCGAGACTGATGGCATAATGTTTGGGAAAAAGCAGCTCAATGCCGACCAAGCCACCGGTCCAGATTCCGGAACGGAATTCGTCACGTGTCTCCCCCAGATAACTGCTGGCATCGCCGTAGCCCCAATACTCGTTTTTCACATCCATTCGCTGGACAGCCCAGCCGATTCCGGCCAAATAGAAACGGATCGATTCAACAGGAATGACCACACCCAGATGCGCGCGGAATTCACGCCAGTCATACCGCATCGAAAAGGTCTGGTCGTATGTGTCTTCCATCACCTGAAAACTGCCCTCGGAGGGGAACCGCAATGCCTGAACGCCCAAAGATAAACCGATACCCGATAAAGTTCTGGGAAACAGGCTGGCGTGAAAACCGGCGCCGTAACCCACCTTGTACTTGCTTTTGTACCCGATCACATTTGAGACATTCTTCTGGAGTTCAAGCTGGCACCCGCCGCCGATAAGATAGAAATCGAGCCAGGGCAGCACGCCCCAGTTGCTTTTCAGAAGAAGGCGGCGTGAGATGGCGGCCTCTGTGCCGATCTGCTGGTCCATGTAGGTGCCAAGCACACTGATGGTCCACTCTCCCGCACCGCGTACCCCCGCAGGACTGCCGATGGTCTGGGCGCTTGCATGATACGCACCAACCGCGGAGAGGAAAAGAACAAAAACGAATTGGATTCTATTCTTCATGGTTTTCAACCCTCTTTCAAATCAATCCAGCCAATCGCACATCTCATGAAAGCTATTGCGCGACGACATTCACACCAAAGTACGAGACTGCTTCGCCCCGATAGTAATCATTCTCCCAGACAATTTTGATGTTCGTAAAGCCTGTTTGGGGTTTTTCGTCATCCGGTTTGATATCATTTTTTATCGTTATCGTATAATAGACA
>CAZDVF010000226.1:0-4962 GCA_964508725.1 uncultured bacterium
CATCCAATTTTGTCCATGCAAGGAGGGATGGGATCTTCCATTGGATTCGGTTTCATCTCAGGTTATCCGACCGACGGAGGAACAGCAAAATGACGTTATAGAGAGCGATAAAACCCTGCACCAGATTCGCGATCAAAACCTGCTGCGAATAAATAGACTTATCTGCCTGGCCCTTTTCGGAGATACAGAACTAGCCTTGAAGGCCGTAGAGCAACTGGGTGTTAACCTCGAGGAGACCGACGAGCGCATGGCCGAACTCATCCGGCGGCGCCTGGGATCGCTGGCCTACCATCCCGATGAGTCCATTCGCTGTCTTGCCTACAAGATCCTGCTTCTGGATGAACCGACACCCGACTACAGCATCTCCTTCCCCACTTTCGTGACGTCCGGTCTCTCATTCATCAACGAGTCGTCTATCGAGACCATTGCCTTCACTAAATTGGGACGCCGTCGCCTGGAAGCCCTCAGGCAAAGACTTTTCACTTATCGAGTGCACCTCAAATGGCCCACCACTGATATCACACGCCGACAGTTTGAAGCCATTTTCAAGTTACTGGCCCAGTTTGTCCACGCCCATCCAGAATTTTACCCTATCATTCGTTCTGAGCTGGGTAGCTGGATTTTACATAAAAACGATACTGAACTGGCCCTTGCAGCAGAGCGAATCTTTCAATCCCTTGCCAAATGGTTCGAAGCCCGCCTGGCTGAGGAGACGCCCACTTCAGATGAATCAAAATGGACATCACGACTGATCTTTGATGAGGGTCTGTCGCGCGACGAGACTGAACGTGTTAAACATGTGTTTATTGGGACAACGTTTCTCAAGGAATCGATCATGCTGGCCTTTGGTGAAAAGACGTTTGACCTCGACGATGTGCCAGAAGGAGGCATCTGGATCTCACGACTGTTATCTCTTCACCACTATATCCGGTACCGCGTGGGCGTCAACACGGTCAGGGGCAAACACTACGACTTGCAGCTTCTGTTGCGGGAGGATTTTGAAGCAGCCTCGGTCATGGAATCGGTCTACTGGCTCGCCGCCATCACCGGATACCCCTATGGCCCCTCGGTTATGCCCCGCCTGGGTTGTTTCAGGCCGGAACTGGAGGCCCGTTCCATCGTCTATGCCGGTGATCTGACAGTATGGGAAAAAATTCGGGAATTTTCAAGCATTCGATCACAGGGCGGCCCTATCACCAGTCTCAACGCATGGCGCAAGCTATACATTCAAGCTCTGGCCGCATTCTTCACGGGTTGGCGCAACAGTGGTTACCGCATCGTTCCCGGTACGGTCTCGCCGGAAAACGTGGTGGTCAACGAGCTCGACTTCCAGGAAGGTGCCATGATTGTCTCACTGGCCGGTTGGCAGACGTATCGGGATCCCACATCGCTGGTCAGACCAATGATCCAAAATTTTTACAATAAAGTCGTCGGATTCTATCCATGGTGCCATGCCCATCTGGACATACGGTGGATTCTCGATGCCTGCCGCGAAGCGCTTGGAGACACCGAAGCATTTCGCTACTTTAATCAGATGAAACAGGATCTGTTATCGTCACCTTTGCCGCGCTTTGACCAGATAAGGCTGGAAGATATTCTGGACGACTATCTGAATAAAGCCTCATCCGCATTGTATAAGCCCCTGCCCCTGCACAACGCCATCGATCGATACCAGGACTGGAAGGCTCTGAATCCCGGCGCTACGGCCCAGGCCAAAGAACAGACGGTAAGCGAAATGGCGCGACTTTATCATCTTGACCGCTTTCCTGAAATCGTACGCTATACACTGTATCGAGAAACGTATTTTGTCCGAAGCGAATCGGAAGTCTGCACTGCCTTTGACGCGCTTCTGTTGAGAATGGCCGAAAATATCCATCGTCCACCCATCCGCTTTCTGGAGCTGTCGGAACTGCAAGCTGTGATAACCCGTGATGATGACCGCGAAGTGTTCAGCCGAATGGTCTTTCCCTATTCTGAAGGGCAGAAGATGGAAATCCGCGCCATTGGAGAAAACGGACAAAAACAGGTCATCGTCCAGTCTACTGTTTCGGATCGCTACGGAGAGATCTATCTCATCCGCGAACCGGTTGAACCGTCCGAAATCGGACAACTCTACCAACTCTTTTTTCAGGAAAACTTCCCCAAGACCATTTCAAAACAGGACCAGTTTTTCGTGCTGGTTGACAGCCAGGAGCGGATTGTCGGCGGCATTTGCTACCAGATTTCCGACCGGAATGTGGCGCGCATCGAGGGAAGCATTATCAGTTTGACTCTTCGTGGGCGCGGCTTGGGATCATTGATCATGGAAGACTTTGCCGGACGCATGGCCAGCAGAGGCATTTCCGTCATCAAGACCCACTTTTTCCTCAGAAAATTCTATCTGAAAAACGGATTTAAAGTGGATGAACGGTGGGGCGCTCTGGTCCGGTTTCTTAATCCCCAGACCGATCTTCAGCAACCTGAACCACTACCGGAAGATCTGGACCTGGAAGTGACAAAGTAATGGACAAAGTGCAATCCCGTCTCAAGATTTCTTCCATGCAATGAATAAGGACAGACGGACACTTACACCTCTCGAGAACAGATAATCAATTCAAACCGGAAAGATAATAGCCCTGATTCCCTTGAAAGGGAATCAGGGCCTCAGGAAAGAAATAAGTTGGGGCGCCTGTCATTGCAAATCGGACAGGGTATCCTGCTTTGATGGATAGCCTGGAATATTTGACCGCTTTGGGCAAACCATCTTTTTACAAAACAAATGCGATCTCTTTCTGGGGCGTTCGACAGTCCATGTCGAGACCGCGGTCACGGTGATCGGCAATCTCGGCGGCCACACCGATTGATCGGCCTAAAATGAAGAGGACAAAAACAAGATCCTGAATCTGCTGTTTGGTGATCCGCTTTCCCACGAGATCCTTCCAGACCAATTTTAATGTAATAACCGCAAGGACAGCATCGACATTGACGCAGAATACATTCTGTGTGACGCCTTCCTCAAAAAGCTCATGGACGAGGTGATGGTAGAAATCGAGAAACACATTGGTGATGCCGCGGCTTTCCAGTTCTTTTCGGACGAAATCCTCACGGGGATCGATGTTCACATCATTGCCTTTGAACACCGGATGACCAATGCATGGAATTCGCTGATACCGCATCTGAACCGATTCCTTCTGCTCCTTCTTGTACTGACCGTACGTTTTGGCCGCCTTGTTGGCCAACGCCTTGAGATTAATCTCATTGCCCTGTTTTCCTGGATCGTCAAGCCGGACATCTTTAAATTGTTCGAGCAGGTATTCGACAGCCTCGAATCCGTTGCCTCCGTGAGCCAAACCTGTGTTGCTCAGAAAACCCACGAATGACATGGGGATATGATTTCGTGCGCTGACCGATTCCTTGGCGCCCTTGGCTGAAATAGTGCCGGGACCATTGGTCACGGTCAAACCGAGAAGATATTGGAGTTCCACCAGTTCTGTCTCTGTAGGCTTACGGGCGAACAAAATCTGGAAAATATGCTCAGAAAAACTGCCCAGGACCGGTGGAGTGTCCGCCTCCACCAACTTCTGCCATAATGTGTTCTTCTTCCTGTCGATAACAGCGTACCCCACGATGCGTGCAATGACGAAAATATAGCGCAGCGCCTCCTCCACAACAAGCCGGCTGATACGCTTTTCCATCATCGGTTTCCAGAAAATGGAGACGGACAGCGTTGCCAAGATGTATGATTCGTAATCCGCAACTTGTTTGCCCTTCTCTTTTGCTCGCTGGAGCACATGCTGGCAGAGCCGGAAGGCAGGATAACCGGATCTGTTTACGGCCACCTCTTGTAGCAACGGAGCATATGTTTCAGAGAGCGCCTGTCCATGTGTGTCTAAAAGCGTGTTCTCGATCTCCTTGTCTACCGATTCGGGGAAATCAGTTGTCTTTGCACTGATGCCATGCTCACGAATCTGATTGATGATCCATGCGCTGAGCTCACCTGCGCGTTTCAGAAGGGGCCTGTCACCGACAGCAGCCAGCGGACAGGCGATATACTCGTTGGGTGGCGCGCCATTCCGACGCGCCAGGTCGAGCATGTCCATCCACTCCGGTTCGACCTTGACGAAGAAATTGAGTAGCATGTTTATAATCTTTCGCTGATGCAGATCAGGCATGACCTTGGCCAGAGCAAAAAAAACATTCTCTTCGAACGGTGAATTAGACAGGTCAAGAATGGTCTTGCCATGTAGTTCAGATACGTGGGTTTTGGGATCCATGCGTGATGCGCCCGACTTGTTGCGCATATTTTGCCGCAGGTAATTGGCGCCCATCTGTTTGTTGATCTCAGAAATGTGAATGTCATAGGGCGAAATGGCCTTCGCAACAGGAATATCCAGTTCTTTGGGAAGTGCTACGAATCCGTCACTGATCCACAACTTGAGCGACAGATCGCCCGTCACTTCAAAATCAGATTTCTCATTGATTGCCTTAAAGACGGCCTTCATGGCTACAGGGATATGCTGAATGGATGAGACCCGCACGCCCTTTTTGCCCACCACCGGATTGTCAGGATTGAAAACATCTACACGAAAGTAATCGTCAAACCACTTCTCTTTGGATTCAGCGTCATCTCCGCTGCCAGCCATTGCGCCAGCGTGTCCGCACGAACGCACGATGTCCTTTTTCCATCGGCCTGTCACACAAACCACAATCGGTTTATTGAATCCGAAACGTCGTTCCTGAATCCAATCGAGTGCCTGTTTTTCGTAATAGCCGCCCGGCTCCACGTAGAGCGCCACCGCCCGTGTCCGAGGATCATTCTGCGCCGCGTAAAGGAATTCGGGCAGTGCAAAGTGAATGTAAACATCTTTACCGGAACTGACAGCCGTGGAGACGCCAAATCCCGCTGTACGGATATACTCGGCAATCGTGGTGGTAAAGTTACCGGAATTGGAATGGATAGCGATGGATCCCTTGCGCAGCGTT
>CAZDVF010000227.1:0-4938 GCA_964508725.1 uncultured bacterium
TATTCTTCCCAAAGTGTCAACATTAGACAGCGTTGGAAGAGGATCGCAATATGCACCATCCCAGTCTTGTAGCTTGGGAAAAGAAACTCAAAGCCGTGCTGGACGAACTTGATGATGTCTTGGAGGAACGATTCGGCGGACAATACACCCTCCACCCGGCCAGGGCGCAACGGGGTCGGACATCCAACAAATCTCACGACGGACTCTTCGACATCGTGGCAAGCTACACCATCGGGGCCGGATCACAGCACGGCGGCGGTTACGTTGTGGATGTAGACATCGCGACCCTGGATACTGTACCCGACGACATTCAGAAAGAGATTGAAACCATCGCACTGGACAAGCTCAAAGAAACACTGCCCAAACACTTTCCAGAAACGGATCTGCGTGTGACAATGGACGGCCACCTCATCAAGATCGTCGGGGACTTGAGCCTTGGTTCAGCGTAAATTCTGAGGATCCCCATGCTGCCAAACACGGCACAGTTTCGGTTCTACGCAGAACTGAATGACTTCCTGCCACCCGACAAGAAGCAACGGACGTTTGACTACACATTTGGGGGACATCCGGCCGTTAAAGACGCCGTCGAAGCCCTGGGCGTCCCCCACCCAGAGATCGATCTCATTGTAGCGGACGGCGAATCAGTTGACTTTCAGTATCATTTGAGGGACGGCGACCGCGTGGCCGTGTATCCGGTTTTCGAAGGATTGGATATTACACCGCTGGTCCGTCTGCGTCCGGAGCCACTCCGTCGCTCCGCTTTCGTGCTCGACGAACAGCTGGGCAAGCTGGCTCGAAACCTCCGCATGCTGGGCTTCGATACGCACTACCAGAACAAGACCGCGGACAAAGAGATCATCCGCAATGCAGATCAGGACAAGCGGATCATTCTCACACGGGACCGATCCCTTCTGAAAAACAGCCGCATCACCCGCGGCTACTGGGTGCGCAGTGCTGACCCAGACACGCAGATCCGCGAAGTGCTCCAACGGTTTAACCTGTTCGGACACATACACCCACTCACACGCTGCCTGGCCTGTAACACTGTTGTGGAGAAAGCAGACAAACAGTCTGTAAGAAACCGGTTGCTCCCAGGAACGCAGGACAGACATTGGGACTTTTACCAGTGCCCGTCCTGCGGTAAACTCTACTGGGAAGGTTCGCACGTCCGGCGCATGC
Organism: uncultured bacterium; assembly: GCA_964508725.1. GTDB lineage: Bacteria > Zhuqueibacterota > QNDG01 > QNDG01 > DSAB01 > CAZDVF01. The sequence continues at coordinate 1,180 of CAZDVF010000227.1, forward strand.
GGGCCAAAATCGCTGCGTGGATGGCTCAAGTAAACGATCCGCCGCCAGAGGCGGTGGCTTTAAGACTCCCGGCGGAGCCGGGGGGCTTAAAATAGGCAGGTATCTGCCGTCCAGTTTAGGATCGAGAACCACTGGCTGAGCTAGTGGTTTGAAGATCAATCAAGGAGTCGGCATGACGTTCGTGAAAAAACTCTTCACTTTCCTCTCACTCTTTCTTTTGTATGTCATTGTTCGGGAATTCTTCGCCCTGTATGCCGACGCCCGGTCCGTGCATCCGTTGGTCGGATACGGTGTGCTCGTTCTCATCTCCGGTTTTCTTGGGTACTTCGTTATTCTGCCGCTGATTCAAATTATGAGAATTCCGCGTAACGCCGGTCCAACGCGCAATCCTTCAAAGGTCACCGGGCTGGCAACCAAACGCGTCAAACGTCTCCGCAACAATCCCCATCTGCTCCGAATCGGATTTGATGTCGAAGGCCTCACGCCGGATCGTGACGGATTCCTCGCTGCTGTCGAAGCCCTGAGGCCGGAGACCGAACGAATCCGTAAAAAATATGTCACCCAACTCTTCTACAGCTCATCCATCGCGCAGAACGGTTTTCTGGACGCCATCCTCATCCTCTCATCCAGCGTCAACCTGGTCAAAGACCTTTTCCTGCTTTACCACGGCCGCGTCTCAAACAAGGACCTCTGGACCATCGCCAAGAAAGTATACGTTTCGATGGCCATCGGCGGATCGGAAGGGGTGGAATACGCAACGGACGAGCTCTTCTCCAAACTGACATCCGGGGGGATCAAAAGCATCCCCTTTGCATCCAAGATCCTCGGATCGGTGGCCGACGGCTTCGTCAACGCGGCCATGCTGACGCGCATCTCCCTGATCACAGAGAACTACTGCACCATGCTTTTCATCGCATCCGAGCGGGATCTCTATCCCTCCATCAAGACCATTGTGACATCAACGCGCATCATCACATCCGATGTCATCGATCGCATATTCAGTGAATTGAAATCCATGGCAAAAGAGAAGACAGGTCAGTACGTGCTTGCCGCGGTTAATCCCGTTGGATATATTCTGGGACGGACCATGGACCACATGGCGGACAAGTCGGACAAGCTCTCGGAGCACCAGAGGGACATCCTGCGCGAGTCGGCCGCCATTGCACAGAATCCCATTGGATATGGCATCAAAAAGATTTCGGACCTGTTTCGTAACAAGAGGAGCGACACATGGGCCATCGACTGAAATCAATTCTGATTCTGGGACTTTGGATCTGGATCGCTCTGGCTGCAACGCCCCTTTTCGGACAGAAAATTATCAAAGTCATATCGGGCTACGTGCTCATTGATCGCGATGCTGGTCTGGGACAAGGCGGCGACCGCCTCACTGTCTACCGGTATGAGGACGGACGGCTGAACGCCGTGGGTACTGTGGAAATTGTCACGTTTCAGAAAGGAAAAACAGCAGCGAAGATTCTCTCACAAAAAAGGGGACGCACAATCGCTGTGGACGACTACGTGAGTCGAAAAAATCTGGATGGTGTTTTGGTGACGCCGCCCCCGAGCCGGTCAAGTCCACCCAGAGAACGTGCCGCTACAATTCAGGCACGTCCGGTTCGCGGCGGTATCGGTCTCGGCCGGTTTGTGCCGGGAACCCGTCTGGATCCCTTTCTGATCTCATCGTTCTCAATCAGCGGATTTGTGCGATTGGGCACATGGAGCAGGCACACCCTCCAGGCAGAAGTCGCCTGCCCCATTCTCAAGATGCAAGCAGCAGATGCCTTGCTCAAGCCTTCCATGTTCCTGCTGCATCTTGTAGACCGCATCCGCATCGGCGACTGCATCCACTGGGATGTCGGAGCTGGTGTGGCCATCGCCAAACTGGACGCCGGCATTGCCGGCCAGACGATATCGGAAAGCCGGTCAGACTTTGGACTGTGCGTGGGGTTCTCTGCCGACTTCCCGCAGCGATCAGGCTGGACACTCATTCCATTTATCCGGGTCCACGCTTTCAAATCAGAGCTGTATTGGAGTGAATGCGCCGTGGCCGGATTTTTCATAGCTTTCTAAAAACAAGATATCATCCCCGCGCAATCGGGAATCCAGCCCTTTGGTCATTGGAATTTGGCAGACACCACCAAGACCCCGATTGCCTCTGGCATTGAACGAATCTCTCAGGAGCCCCCATGAACGCCATGCTTCTCCATCACACTGTCTCGCTCGCGGACAACCCCGAACCGTTGCGTCTGGAAGTTCTACCTGATCCCAAGCCCGGCCCGGGGCAGATTCGCATCCGGGTATCAGCGTGCGGCGTGTGCCACACCGAACTTGACGAGATCGAGGGACGCACGCCCCCGCCGGTCTTCCCCATTGTGCTGGGACACGAAGTCGTGGGCAAGGTGGATGCGCTGGGTGATGGGGTGGAAACATATCAAATCGGCGATCGCCTCGGTGTCGGCTGGATCTTCTCGTCGTGCGGGCTGTGCCCTTTTTGTAAGGCCGGCCTGGAAAACTTGTGCCCTGACTTCCAGGCCACCGGCCGCGATGCTTTCGGTGGGTACGCCGAACACATGGTCATCGGCGAGGACTTCGCTTTCCCCATACCAGACATTTTTAAGGACACAGAAGCTGCCCCGCTTTTATGCGCTGGCGCCATCGGATTCCGGTCTCTGCGTCTGACCGGATTGGAGGACGGACAAATCCTCGGCCTGACCGGATTCGGCGGCTCGGCCCACCTGGTCCTTAAAATGGTACGACACCAATATCCCCAAAGCCAAGTTTTCGTCTTCGCCCGAAATGAGAAGGAGCGTGATTTCGCACGGTCACTGGGCGCAGCCTGGGCAGGCGACACCACAGATACCTCGCCCAAACCTTGCCGCGCCATCATTGACACTACACCGGTCTGGAAGCCCGTTGTCGAAGCCCTGCGCAACCTTGAGCCAGGCGGCAGACTGGTCATCAACGCTATTCGTAAAGAAGATGTGGACAAATCCTATTTCATGAACCTGGATTATGCCCGACATGTCTGGATGGAGAAAGAGATCAAGAGTGTGGCCAACGTAGCCCGGCTGGATATCGCGGGATTTTTAAAACTCGCGGCTGATATTCCCGTTCGTCCTGAAATTCAGACCTATCCGCTGGACCAGGCCAACCAGGCTCTGACAGACCTCAAGGCGGGACACATCCGCGGCGCCAAAGTGCTCGTGATGGATTGATGCAAGACCGTACACTTTTGGATGTGATGCATCGATCATGATCGTTTGGAAACGGTTTGTCTTTGCGAGTCCCGATGCGTCGGGACGAGTAAACGATCCACCGCCAGAGGCGGTGGCTTTAAGACTCCCTGCGGAGCCGGGGGGCTTAAAGTAGGCAGGTATCTGCCGTCCAGTTTAGGATCGAGAACCACTAGCCGAGCTAGTGGTTTGAAGATCAATCAACAAAATGAGAAAATGTTGATCATTGTTGGTTTTGTAGGTCGGAATTTATCCCGACAATCATTTCCCAAACCTTTCCAAACATAGATTCGTTTGACAACGATCCCAGAGCCGCACTCCCTATTGTCCCCCTCGTGTGTGACAGCGATGCGTACTTTGCGGAGCAGGGGATATTAGCTGCAGGTTTATTGTGCATCAAGACGCAGCATACTGGGCTAGCCAAACAGCATTGAAATAAGTTAAGAGGTAAGGATATGAGAATGAGTGGATTGTTTGTTTTTGGTCTGATTGCAGGCTGTTTTCTCTTGACTCTTTGCGCCCAGAG
>CAZDVF010000228.1:0-4933 GCA_964508725.1 uncultured bacterium
ACGGTTGTACAAATCGCGCAAATTGAAGATGATCGATGGAGTGTGCGGTGGCGTGGGGGAATACCTGAATGCGGATGTCACACTGGTGCGCATTCTTTGGCTCCTGAGCGTCCTGTTAAACGGATTGGGACTCATTGCATATGTTCTGGCCATGATCATGGTTCCTGCCAATCCTGACCAAACACCGGACCAAACCCCGTCACAAACCAAAGGTCATTCCACCCTCATTTGGGGCGGACTTTTTATCATCCTGGGTTTTTTTCTGTTCGTGCGTCATTGGGATTTTCCTTATGATTGGCGATTCCCGACGGGATTTCATATCGACCCCTGGTTTCACATTCCCTGGTCTGTGATTTGGCCCATCGCTCTAATTGGACTGGGTATCTTTTATCTGGTGCACGTCTCCAAACAGGGCAAGACGCCGCATGATACAAAAACCGATACCCAATCCAAAAATGCAACCGGTGCAAGAATAACGCGTTCGACGAATGATAAAATGGTGGGAGGCGTCTGCGCCGGGCTGGCACAGCATTGGCGCATCGATTCTGTGATCGTCCGGATTGGTTTCGTAGTGCTGGCTCTGGCGACGCATGTTTTGCTTTGGGTTGTTCTATACCTGGTCCTCATGGCCACACTCCCTCAAGAAACACAAGCTGAATAGAAACGGGGCGCTGAGATGGATGAGAAGAAGAGATCATTACTTCCCGGCTTTGGGATGATTTTAGGTGGAGTTTGGCTGTTGTCACGCCGCTTTTTCCCCGGAATGATCCACTGGCCACAGGTTTGGCCCGTGCTCCTGATCTGTCTGTCGGTTCTTCTCTTTGTGGATGCAATTCAGCGGCGCAGGAGCGGATCTCTCTTTTGGGCTATGGTGTTACTGAGCGTCGGACTCTTTTTCCTTCTGCAAAGACTGGAATTGATTCCGTATTTTCATTCTGATGAATATTGGCCCATTTTCCTCATCGCTTTTGGATTGGGATTCACCGCTCTTTTCGTTTACAATCCGAGAGACTGGGGCGTGCTCATTCCGGCCGGAATTTGTTTTTTCATTGGACTGCAAACTTCATCACGAACATTGCAACGATACATCTGGAACTGGGAGCATATCTTGAGCCGGTATTGGCCGGTCCTCTTCATCGCCGTGGGAATCGTCTTGCTTGTGCGGAGTGATAACCATGACGGTGGTGAGTCGGCATAACTTACATTTATTGTAAGATAAGATATCCTCAATTGTTACAAACCTTTAACACTTTTTCACTTGACATTCATATTGAAATAGAGTACAATGCATCCGAATTTGAAAAAGGGGGGATGCATTTGTGCGTCCTCATTTATCATAAGACAGATATAACAGTGAGTGCGCAGTGATCCGTTTCAGGCGGAAAAAACAGCAAACTGCACCCGAGTTCACCAGAGGTACAGCCTTGTTCGAGTGGGCCTCAGAAAAAGATTATTTAATTTGGACGATCCATCCGTGGGAGCGTACCCAGAAACTGTTGCAGGAAATTCAGAAACGCACTCTTGCTGACCAGGTTCTCCTGGTCTCGTGGACCCGTGGCCATAAAACCTGCCGCATTTTAACACTTTCCCCACCTGATGCCAAGCCGGTCATCGCGGGTTCGCTGTTGGTCTACATTCTACGAAAAGCGGTAGATGAGAAACGGATTTTACTTTGGGATGACCTCATGCATGATGATGTCATCCGGATGAAACTCAAGCGGACCCAATTTGAAAATGTATTGGTATCGCCGGTCTTGAGCGATCACGACCATGCCGATGGTCTGGTTATCGTCAATCATTCGTTCATCGGCGGCCATTCACTCGTATCCGATTTTATCCCTTTTGTTAGTAGTGTTTTGGGATTGGCTCTTCAAAACACCCGACTATACTCCCGCCTGAGAAAGACAACCCGTGAATTGAAGGAATGGACGTCAACTGTTGAACAGCGTATTAAAGAGGGCACAAAACAGATTCTTGAAAAGGAATTCCAATATCATACTCTTTTTGAGGGAGCAAGTGACGGCATTGTCGTCCATTTGGATTCAGGACAATTCATTGAGGTAAACGGGGCTGCATGTCAGCTCCTGGACTATACGAAATCCGATTTACTCGAGCAAACGTGGCAAGATATCGCAGCTTCAGAGAGTTTGTCAGATCTACGCCAGCTTTTTTCCAATGTGATGCAGAAAGTTAAACGTCAGCCGCTACGGGCCACTCTGCGAAAACGGAACGGAGCTCTGATACATGCGGAATGTACCAGCCGCAGGATTTGGTTCCGTGGCGCGGAGGTTGTGCAGACAAGCTTGCGTGATATGACCCTCCAAATGGCTCTCGAAGAGAGCTTGCGGGAATCCAAAGAGAAATACCAAGCCCTTGTCGAGTCGGCTCTGAGCGGCGTATTCATCGCTTCGGATGGAATCATCCACTTTGTGAATGGACAGTTTGAGACAATCACAGGTTACTCCAAACAGGAACTCCTGGGTCAAGATCTGTATTCATTACTGACGTCCGAAGACCGTGGACGGGTGAAGCGATTTGAAACATTGCGGCAAAATGACGATCAGGCACCTGAGCACTATGAGGCACGCCTTGTTCGAAAGGATGGAGAACGCTGCTGGTGTGAGATCCGATGCCGTCGCGTGGTACTGGGCGGTAAACCTGTCATCGTCGGAAATCTCATTGATATCACGCAGCGCAAGGAGAAGGAACTGGATCTCCTGGAATCCCGCAAAATGGATTCGATTGCAACACTGGCTGGTGGTGTGGCTCATGATTTTAATAATCTGTTGGGTGGAATTCTTGGCTATGCTTCATTGCTTCTTATCGATATGGAACCAAGTCATCCTTTCTATAGCGACATCCACGCTATTGCTGAAACGACCAAGCGGGCAGCCGACCTGACCAATCGTTTGCTGGCTTTTGCCCGTGGCGGCAAGTACAGCGAATCGTCGATCCAAATCAACCACATGTTACACGATCTGATTCCCATGTTATCCCGTACTTTGCCTTCTGATGTTCTCTTGGGAACCAATTTGGGTGATAGCCTCTGGTCCATTTGTGGTGACACCAAGCAAGTCTACCAAGCGATTCTCAATATTTGTACGAACGCGATTGAAGCCATGCCTGACGGTGGAGATTTAACAATCGAAACTGCCAACGAAACACTCGATAGCCATCAAGTGCTCACCATGACGGATCTAAAACCGGGTGAATATGTTCGCATCACCATTTCCGATACGGGAATTGGGATGAATAGCGAAACCCAATCCCGGCTTTTTGAACCGTTTTTCTCCACAAAACAAACGGGGCAGGGTGTTGGTCTTGGTCTTGCTGTTGTCTACGGTGTTGTCAAAAATCATAATGGGACAGTTCGAGTCGAGAGCGCGTTGGGCGAGGGGACACGTGTTTCTGTTTATCTTCCGCGGTTTGTGGAGAAGAAGGCGAAGCGACCATCAAAGCCCCCCCGCGAGACGGTTGATCGACACGGCTTCGTGATGCTTGTTGATGATGAAGAAGTCATTCGTCAGGTGGGGCGTCGCATGCTGGAGAAAGGAGGACTCAGTGTCCTCCTGGCTGCCAATGGTAAAGAAGCCATTGATTTGTACATGAAAAATAAAGATCAAGTTGATCTGGTCATTTTGGATCTGATTATGCCGGAAATGGGTGGTAAGGAAACCTATCGCCGCCTCATGGAAATTGATACGACCACCAAAGTGCTTTTCGCCAGCGGGTACGGACCACACGACCGGCCCGATCTGGTTCGTGTTGAAAGTCAGCATTTTATTCAAAAACCCTTCCAGACAGAGACACTCATTCAAACCGTCCGCGACCTTCTCGGCATTTCTGCCAACAATTAATAAGAATGGAACAGGGTTTGCTTCCTGTTTCACCGAATATCGTTAATAAAATAAAATCTGATACGGATATGCGTATAATTTGTGGTGTGCTGTCCAATCAAAACAAGCAGGTTGTATGGACGTGATCGAAGAAAAAACAGGAACTTCCAGGCTTGATCTTCCCGAAATAGAATACCAGGAGTTTGCCACCAAAGCCGATCTGATCTATTTCAATATCAATAAAGATGGTCTTGTTGAGACGTGCAACGCAACCGCAGAGGAAAAATTAGGACGTGATCGACGGGAAATGATCGGCAAAAATTTCCTGATTCATTTCCCGGAAGAGGTGCACGAACATGTTCAAACAATGATGACCCAGTGTTTCCACCGTGGGTATGTGAAAGATGTCGAAACCGTTCTTTTAACCAGATTCGGCGTGTGCCTGGATGTTCGCATCAATGGACAGGCCCAAATGAATGGCGAGGGAGTTGTTGATTTTATCCGTATATATGTCCGTGATGTGACTGAGATAACACGGGAACGCCGGTATAAAGATCTTTCGCTTCTTATCGGAAAGTTATCCCAAACCCATACAGTGTGGGAGTCGTTCATCTCTTCTGCTCTTGAATCAATTCAACAGGTTTTAAAAAGCGACGCCATTGGTCTGGTTCTTCCAGAGAATAATACCGGACGTGCATCCACCGGACAATGGGCACGAGATGATTTGGTGTCCGAATCGGATGACGCGCCTTTCTGGACATGGTCTGCCAGGTTGTGGGGTGAAGTCATTGAAGCTTGCCTTGAGAGTAGCGAGGTGGAATCGACAGATGACGGAGCGATCTGGACTGGTTCACTTCCCGATCTTGTGCTTGATATCGAGTCTGAATCCATACGTGAACATCTTGTCACTCTAACTGCCTTCGATTCGGTTGTTGTTGCACCGATCAGATATCATGATACTGATCTGACCAGTTATCTTGTTCTTGTGCATCACAGCCCGTCGCGGTGGACTGAGGCCGATGTGCATTTTCTGAAGGCTCTGGGATCAACTTTAATCCACGTTCATCATGTTGACGCCGAATCCCAACCTCAAACAA